>JAPPAB010000052.1 GCA_026705765.1 Gemmatimonadota bacterium | reverse complement strand
TATATTAGTAATACAGTAATTCACCTATTGAGAGGATTGCCTCATGTTGATCTCGATTGACCACCACAATGGCATACCCGTTTTTCGCCAAATTATCGACCAGGTGAAATTCCACGTAGTCAGCGGGCTACTCGCGCCGGGAGACGAACTACCCTCGACCCGCGCATTATCGGGACAACTGGGACTCAACCCAATGACAGTGAGCAAAGCGTATAGCTTATTGGAAGCAGAAGGATTGGTCGAGCGGCGGCGCGGGCGCCCCTTAACTATAAAACCACTACAAGATCAGATCGTACACGCCGAAAAACTGGAACAACTCAAACCACAACTCACACAATTGGCAACAATGGTTCGGCAGTTGGGGGTAGATCGGGCGGAAGTCGTAGATCTTTTCATCTCCATCTTAGATACCCTGGAGGAAGATAATCATGATACCTGATCAGACATCTGTATTTGAAGCCACATCACTGACCAAAAAATTCGGTGACACCACAGCGCTCAACTCTGTAACGCTCTCTCTTGGGGCGCATCGCGTAATTGGATTGATCGGACGCAATGGCGGGGGCAAAACCACCTTGATCCAGCACATGATCGGCCTGTATTTGCCCACAGAGGGCACGTGTAAAACACTGGGACGCGCGTGCGACCAGTTGGGAGCAAATGAACTCTCGCGCATAGGCGTGGTACACCAGGAAAACCGCTTTTTTGAATGGATGACCGTCAAACAACATCTGCGCTACGTGTCCTCATTTTACGAAATATGGGACCACGACCTGGAAGCGCATCTGCTGCGCGAACTCGAACTGGAAACATCCGCACGCGTGGGCAATTTGTCTTCGGGGAACATGCAAAAATTGGGAATCATACTGGCAGTATGTCATCATCCCGAATTATTGATCTTAGATGAGCCAGTCAGTGGCCTGGACCCCATTGCCCGGGAGACATTGTTGAAATTTCTAATGACACTTCTGGCTGAAGACGAAAACACAATCGTGATCTCCTCCCACATTCTGCGGGACATCGAAAAAATAGTAGATTGGGTCGTATGCCTCGACGAAGGGACAATCAAAGCCGACAAGTCGCTGGACGATCTGCACCAGACCTACGCAAAGTGGACAGTCACAGGAAACAATCTACCCCAGCAATTTTCTGAACCTTATATCCTGTCGCAAACTGTAAACGGGGTACAAGCACAACTGATCGTCAATCAGACACTGGGCAATGCAGATCAATTCAAGCAGACATATCAAGCTGACATCACCAGTCAGTCCCTGAACCTTGACCAGCTATTTCCCATCCTGATACGGGAGGATTCGTAATGGGTATTCTTCCGTTCTTCACTTTCTGGCGAAGCCCTGTTTACATTATCATCGCCTCTTGTGTAGGCTGGTTTCTCTTCCAAAACGCGTTGGCTTCCCACGCACATCAGTTCTCTGTATTCTTTTTATTTTTCTTTATTGAACTTTACGGTGGGATTATCGGCGATATTGTAGGAGAGAACCAGCATCGGATGCTCACATGGATCCTGCCACATTTTCGCAAGCGTCTGATGATCTGGTCGATAATTATCGGACTATTTTCCGTTGTAGTGTGGACGATTGTGCTGACTTATGCACCCCTCAATGCGTCCTGGTCAACGATTTTGCTCCTGAATATGTGCCTCTATTGTTTGGGATTTACCCTTTTTGGGGGGTGGAGTTTAGATACGAATCGCCCCGGGTTGATTTACAAGTGTCGAGTCCCCCTCTCATTATTGGTGTTGGCATTAGCCTATTTGTGGCAAGAGGTCCTCGCTTTTGGAGAACAACAAAAGTTGGGATTGGCTCTCATCGCATTCGCCATCACAATTGGAACTCATTATTTCGCCTTTAACCAGACAGCTTTTCGCAGTAGGCCATTTTCTTTTTTCGTTGGTTCATTCTACTCGGGTTTTGATCCTCAAACCCGGCAGATTCAAAAGAATGCAATGAAGATGCGCAAGGGTACCGGGGTATGGCATCTCGATCACATCGGTACAGGCATCTTCAACTGGCTACGTGCGGGCCAGTATGAAAATTTTGGTTTGGGTGGGTGGAAATGGCCTTTTTCCGCGTTTAGCGCAGCATTGGTAATGGTATTCTGTTTTCTCGGCATGGAGACGCGTTTCTTCGGGTTGTTGGGTCAATCTCCTTACGATTTTGAGACCGTCTCGAAAATGATTTATCACATGATCTTTTATTTTAACCAGTTAGATCCTAAGATCGCCATTAATATATCGTTTTCTGTGTGCTTCGGCATTTATATGTTTATTTTTTTTCCTGCTTTTTTCTTAAAAAGAGGGTATGTGTATCCGCTTTCTCGCACCCAGCGGATGCGGATTCAGTATTGCGGTTTGTTGGTGCAAAATATCTCTTTTATTGCCACATCTATTATAGTGTTGGGCGTTCTGGGCATCCTATCTGGAGCAAAGGTTGGGTTTGTATCTGAAGGAAATATTTCTCTGGGAATACTTCGCGTTTTTGGATGGGTAGTGGTTCTGATACCGATATTTCAGTGGTTGCAAGTCAAATATGACCTGTATGAATTTCAAAGAATGCGGGGATATCGGTGGAGTATCCCTCTTGGGTTACTGCTCATGATTTTGGGTATTGGAATCGGTGGTTTCACCAGTCTGATGCGTGTCTTGTATCCCGACTTGATGCCGACCTATGAAGTGCCGATCCTGTTTATCTGTTTTATTTTTTTACAATGGTTCCTGTTAGCCCGGCTCAAACGGTATTATGCGACACAGGACCTGATTTAGATTACGTAGATTGATAAATCAATCGGATGGTATAGTAATTGCAATGTGTTCAACGCAAATCTTGTAGAACAAAAGCATAATTTTTGTACAATTATGCACATAAGCATTTGTTTTTTCATAGATTTTTTAATTTTTTATACACGTTATAATAACTTGCTACGTGCCGCCAAGGCTACGCCAATAAGAGACACGAAGTATTGGCGTAGCCACTCTCTTACACACGTATGTATTTCTATACCTGAAAAATAACGTGTATGTTTGAAAACGGAACGATTCTCGACAAAAGATACCAGATTCAGGCGCACCTGGGAACTGGAGGCATGGGCGAAGTCTATCGGGTGTTGGACCTGAAGCAAGACCGGGAATGTGCGCTCAAAATTTTGAACACCATGGTGGATCAGAAGGCTGTACATCGCCGTTTTCACAGAGAATTTCAGGTGTTGAACCGATTCCAGCATCCGCGCCTGGTACGCACACACACCTGGGGCTTTGCCAAAGAGCGTCCCTATTTTACAATGGAATATTTGCCCGGAAAGACATTGGAAAAAATAATTGCCGATCGTGTACTGTTGGGACAATTCCGGGCGTCTCACTTTTTTCCCCTGATACAACAAATAGCCGAGGGACTGGCATATATCCACACGCAGGGTGCGGTACATCGCGATCTCAAACCATCCAATATTATGGTATTGGAAACAGAAGTGGGGATCGAAACCACCATCCTGGACATGGGACTGGCGAAACTCAGATATCTGCATAGCGTTTCCATTACGCAGGCCGGCACAGCCATTGGTACGGCAGAATATATGTCGCCAGAACAGGGTAAAGGGTTGTGGGTGGATCATCGGTCAGATCTGTACTCATTGGGCGTGATCTTATACGAGATGCTCATGGGCACACCGCCATTTTCGGGACAAAATCCAATATCTGTTATTATGAAGCACATTCGAGAGATACCGCCCTCAATGGGCGAAATCAATATCGCTGTTCCTGATGAGATACAACAAATTGTGTTGAAGTTGCTGGCAAAGGAGCCTGTTGATCGCTATCAGTCGGCAGAAGAACTCATGCGCGCCTTACCCTCGGGGGTTGTGCTACCCGATGACGAGCAACGCGATATACATAGAAAAGTTATGCGTCCGCAATTTGTGGGGCGCGAGTCCGAAATGAAGACATTACGCGCTATGCTGCAGGATGTACAGGCTGGCAAACAGCGCGTAGTTCTGATCTCCGGTGAGTCCGGTGTGGGAAAAACGAGACTAATTGAGGAACTATTGGGCGATGCTTTGATCCACGATTTTCTGTGTCTGAAAGGTGCGAGCCAGGAAGAAGGCGGACAAATATACGGTACGTTGATCAGTGCATTTCAAGGGACGGTGGATTCTATAGCAGAGCCACCCGATCCTGTAGAATCGGACAAATTTTCTGTTATGGAACGCTGGTTGCAGTTATTAAAAACTCTGCGGCAGAAACAGCCCGTTGTGTTGTGTTTAGAAAATATTCAGTGGCTTGATGAATTGACATTGGAGTTTTTGCAGTATGTGTTGCGCGATCCTGAACCCTGTCCGTTTTTGTTATGCCTGACCTGTCGATGGTCCAACCTGGAATCCCTTCCAGAGGAAATTGAGAATTTTATACACAGCAATGAATTTGCTGGGGCGACTCATATTCAGTTGAAGAATCTATCACAAGAAGCGTCGGGATATTTAGCGGCGTCGATGCTGGGCGAGCGATCCATACCGGAGGATGCATTGCAAGCCCTGTTCAGAGAAACGGGTGGGCAACCCCTGTTTGTCGTAGAGGCAGTGAGAACACTGGTGAATGCCGATCTGGTTCAGCAAAATGTATTTGGTGATTGGCAATGGGGAGAATTTCCCGAAACCCTGTTGTCCGATGATATTTCAGAGATTCTGCACAGACGCATAGCTACCCTTCCTGCGGTGCAACAGCGGGTACTGGAATATGCCTGTGTTTTTCCAAGTGATTTTTCTTTTGAATTATTGGCTGCGATTTGGCGCGGTGACGATTTGGAATTGCTGGATGTACTGGACGACCTGATTGCGGAAGGGCTTTTGACTGCTTGTGGAGAAACTGAAGATAGCTATCGATTCTCGCAGGAATTGTGTCGGCGTGCAATTTACGACCGCATGCAAGATGTACGGCGTCGCCTGTTACACCGAGAAATTGGCAATGCTTTGGAAAAGACTGAAGACGCAAAAGAATTGACAGAAGAATTGGCGGATCATTTTGCAGCGGCAGAAGAACAAGATAAGGCTGTGAAATATATGCGCCGAGCAGGCAAAAAAGCATTGGAGGTACAGGCCTATCGCCAGGCAAGAATGAGGTTTGAGACTGTGCAGGACTGGGCAACTGATGACGCCTTTGAATCACAAGCAGATGCGATCGTTTTTTTATGCGATTACGCAAACGTTTTACGTTGCTGTAGTCAGCACAATAGGGCACTGGAGCTTTTAGACGAGGCACAGGCGTTATTGCCCGATAATCGGAAAGACTTAAAAGCGCGTATTTTGTGGAATGAAGGCATTATTCACAGCGTACTACAACATGGGGGAATAGCAGAAAAATATATGCTGGAGGCATTGCGACTTTATCGAGAATTAGATGATCTCGACGGCGAGATTCAGGTATTGAGTAGTTTAGCTCATTTGTGCGATGTGTCTGGGCGGCACAAAGAAGCTATTGCATATATGTATCGAGAAATAGAGAAACATCGTGCTTTAGAAGAAGCCCAGAACAAGGCTATTGTACAAGTGCGAGAAGGTGTGGTTGCATTGGTGGAATTTCGATTTGAGACAGCCAAAGAACATCTAAAAGCGGCTGTCAGGACATCTCAGAAATTGGGACTTGAACACTATCGTATTAGGGCACTCAATTTACTTCAAAGAGTTTATTTTTATCTGGGTGATTTCAATCGAGCAGAAGCCGTTTGTCATGAAGTTATTAGTGAGTGGCGGAAGCGAGGGCTTTTGTACTGGGAGGCAATGAATTTCCTCTATTTGGGAGAATTGGCTCTGGAACGCGATGATTTTTCAGAGGCATTGGAATATGCCGAGACTTCGGTGGAGCGATTTTTGGAAACATCGCGAAAAGATTATGTCTATCGCGCTTATGCGATTGCAGCAACGGCTACTGCGAGAATAGGAGATACAGAAACAGCACTTGAATGGGCAGAAAAAGCCAGTGAGGGTACGCAGCAAATATCGGGTATGTACACGGGCATATTGCCTCTAGTGTATTGTGGTATTGGTGTTGCTTTCGCTCAAGCAGCGCGGATAGCCGAGGCGGAAGAAGCGTTTGATCAGGCTATTGAATGCCGAAGAGAGTCCAAAGGCGACCACTGGGCGCGTGCGCTGCTGATGGCGGGAGAATTTTATCTCCAGCGCGATGATATGGCAAGAGCTACGGAGTATCTCGAAGCGGCAAAACAGGCGTTTGAAGAAATGGAAATGTCCTATTTTGTAAAGAAAACACAGATGTTATTAAATCAATTATCTCGCGACAAAAATGGTCACGGCAAGGATGTCGCCGCACTTAGCTCTGAAATTTCAGTCAATACGTTGCCTGTCGAACGCTGGGAATTGCTTTATGATATGAGCCGGGAATTGACCACAGAGCGCGATGTCAAAGTGTTATTAGATCGGACTTTGGGTAATTTGTTAGCTGTTTATTCAGCGGAGCGCGTAGTTGTTGCGATTAAAAATGATACGCCAAAAGGCTTTGTGATTGATGCCGTGCGCTACCACAATGTAGAAGCAGATGATGCAGAAGAATTGAGCCGGGGTATTATTCGTCGGATTATTGAAACAAATAAACCCGTTTTGAGCATTGATGCACAGGTAGATGATAGATTCAATCGGTATCAAAGCGTGATGGACTACAACATTCGGTCTGTATTGTCTGTGCCCGTATTCCATCTGAATGAAGGTGTGATAGGTGCGCTATATGTGGATCATCGCGGCATGGGCAACGCCTTTTCTGAAGCTGATCAGACGTTTTTGCAGGCTTTTGCAAATCTGGTGGGGATGGCACTGGTCAATGCGAGAATGTACGAACAACTGAAAGAAAAAGCACAATATTGGCAGCAGGAGGTCGAAAGACGGCATAAGCTTGGCGATCTGGTCGGGCAAAGTGATGTCATGCAGACGATCTACTATCTTATCGAACGCGCTTCACAAAGTGATATATCCGTGCTTGTGCAAGGAGAGACAGGTACGGGCAAAGAATTGGCTGCGCGTGCCATACACTACAATAGCAGACGCAAAGATCAGCGATTTTTGTCGCAAAATTGCGCGGCACTCTCACCAGAGTTGTTGCAGAGCGAGTTGTTTGGGTACAAAAAAGGCGCATTTACAGGAGCGACTGAAGATCATAAGGGGATTTTTGAGGCTGCCGATGGGGGCACAGTCTTTTTAGATGAAATCGGAGATGCCCCACCACAGTTGCAGAGGAGTTTGTTGCGGGTATTGCAAGAAGGAGAGATTCGGCGCATGGGAGAAACAGAGGATCGCGCTGTGGATGTCCGCATTATTGCAGCGACTAATCGAGACTTAAAACAGGAAGTTGAAGAAGGTTCTTTCCGCGAAGATTTGTATTATCGGTTGCATGGGATTCAGATCGATATGCCGCCTTTGCGAGAACGCATGGCAGATGTGCCGTTATTGGCCGAACATCTGCTCACCCGAGTAAAAGAAGATTCAAACAAGTCGGTTGGTGGGCTGACAGTGGGTGCGATCAGGGCACTCACAAGTTATGACTGGCCGGGCAATGTGCGCGAGTTGGAAAATAAGGTTCGACTGGCTGTGGCATTGTCGGAAGAAGGTGGTGAAATCACGTCCGATTTGTTTTCAGAAGCTGTCGGTCACGCGGTATCAGGTGTCTCTGTCGAATATCAAAAGCGTTTACAAGATCGTGTTCGGGAATATGAGAAACGGTTGATTATGGATGCCCTCGAAAAATGCGAGGGCAATATTACGCATACAGCTAAAGAACTGGGGATAACGCGTGCTGGCCTACAAAAAAAGATCAATCGTTTGGGGTTGAAATAGACGTTGAACAGGTGCATCCAACTGTATGCAGTAGTGCATCCAACTGTATGCACCCGTCTATCCTTATATAATTCAGATAGTTATGCTAATTTTCTTTAAATAAGAAATTTAGAAGTGCATCCAACTGTATGCACTTGCGCCAGAATTTCCCAAATTTAGCATAAATTATTTTTTAATTTTATCTCGTTGTTTTTCAATCACTTGAGCATACTCAAGTGCTTTTTTTATTTTGAGACGATTTTAGGCACGGATCTTGCAATATGAAAAGGGCAAACAGTTATGTCGTAGGTTTTTTCCATTAAAGGAGGGTAACATGGCAACACGACGCAAGTTGACTTTGATCAATGGAGCTATAGATCAAGAAGGTAGCATTCTTATGTATCAAACTGGGAATAGTTTTGAAATTGGCGGCTGCGCCCCTTATTCTTTTACCGTTCCCCTCGTGCCTTTCCCTGATAATGATGACGATTGGGACGATTTTGATCCATCTGAGTGATTCATCTCTATTTTGAGGAGTGTACTATGCTGTGCATTCAAAAATGCGACATGCATCTTTTTCAAACAGAAGAGCACAAGCAGCCTGTTGTCTATCAGGTTGAGACAGGTCTGTTTTTTGAATTGGATACCCTGTTCCAGTCAATTTTAGCGTGCT
>JAPPAB010000051.1 GCA_026705765.1 Gemmatimonadota bacterium | reverse complement strand
CAGCCTGTTTTCTGGATCGGCTTCGCTTTCGCGATCTTCCCGATTATGTGGAACATGATCGGATACTTCACACCCTTATTCCCGGCCATTCCAAGAGATTTCGGGCTTATCCAACTGGGTCGAGACTTTCCCCCCATCGAGACCCGATTCTATCCACTGATCATCGGTGCCTCTTACTTCGTTGAGCTCGAAGTATCCGGAAGCATCATTATCTACTTCCTGTTCCTGACGTTTCAGCTTGGTATGTTCAGAAGATTTGGATTCGAAACAGGTCCACTGCGCGCAGACACTTCCGATTTTGAAAACTGGCAAGGACTTGGCGCACTTTTCGTCCTGATTCCCTGGGGACTGTGGACCGCCCGCGGCCATTTGAGAGATGTCGCCAGAAAGGCATTTACAAAGGACCCGACGATAGACGATACTCGGGAGATGCTCTCCTACCGTTCAGCAGTATTCGGACTCATCCTCAGTGCGCTGTTCATCTGCGCGTGGTGCGTCGCATCGGGAATGACCGTATATGTGGCATTTGTCTTCGTCGGCCTTGTCATTGTGGTCTGGCTTGGGATCTCAAAGATCAGCATCGAAACAGGACTGATCAGCTCTCGCATCATACACGCGCAGTTCGCGACCTACCATATTGTCGGGCTCACAAACATGAACGCGCAGAGCATTGTGGCATTGGCGTTGACCTACACCTGGCACCGCGATCTGAAAACCGTCCTGATGGCCCCTATGGCCAACGCCACGAAACTCTTCGATGATGTCCGAGAAGACCGGGGGAGAATGATCCTCGCAGTCGCAATCGCCGTTGCCGTTGTTGTGGGAGGCAGCGCCTATTACGCGATCGCTTCCGGCTACCAGACGGGCGCATACAACTACGGCAGCATCTACGCGGGATCCGTCCAGGCCGTATTTGATAGAGGCGTTGGTTACATCCGCGACCCCTTCGCAATGAAGCGACATCTCGCCTTGTGGGGGCTAATCGGAGTTGCCGTCACCGTCGCCAATATGGTCCTCCGATATATCTATCCGGCTTTTCCGCTGCACCCCATCGGCCTGGTCTCGGCAACCTCATACCCTGCCAATCGCACGATATTCTCAATTTTCTTCGCCTGGTTCGCCAAAGCCGCCATCCTCCGTATAGGCGGCATCAGTCTGTATCGCAAAGCCTCCCCCTTTTTCTTTGGTATGATGCTGGGGTATTTCGTTGGTGTCGGGATTTCGTTTGTCGTTGACCTGATCTGGTTTCCCGATGACGGGCATTCACTCGCGCTATACTAAATTAGGTAGCGAATTATTCGGAATATTCATAAATTTACGCGTCAATGTTGATTTTACGAAAGTCTCATAAGACCTGAGGATGGAATGAGAATTCTCGACATCCGACAGAGAAAGCCCGAAGTGTGGCGAGGTCCCGCCTGGTCTCCAGAACAGGAACGGGCAAACCGCGAATGGGAAACCTTCTGGCGTTTTTTTAAGTACCTGTATCCCCATAAGACAAAAGTCATCCTCGGGATGCTATTCATCATGGTAGGCGTTCCGCTCCGTGAGATAAGCGTCTTTGTGAATCGGTATCTGGTCGATGACGTCATCCTGAACTTCGACCTGCCAGTAGATCGCCGCTTGCAGCTTTTATTTATTGTCTTTGGTATCAAGTTCCTGATGTATGTCATCTCGAATGTCTCTCAGATAATACGGCGTATCCTCGGGTGGTATATCGACATGAAAGTCACCATCCACCTGCGCACGATCTTCTACGACCACCTCCACAAACTTTCCCTGGGCTTTCTTCAGAGTCGGCCCATCGGCGAACACATGTATCGCAGTACCGCCGACGTCGGAGGTGGCCTGATCACCATGATCACCGACGATGTTCCCAATGCGATCACCATAGCCTACCGGATTATCTGGACGGGCATCATCCTCAGTCTGGTCGATCCCTATCTCACAGTGCTGATTTTTCTCTACTCTTTTCCCTACACAGCCCTATCCCACTACTTCTACACGCGCCTTCAGAGAGTCCGATGGGACATGAGAATGCAGGCACAGTACCTGAGGACGATCTTGAGAGACGGTATAGCCGCGACCAAGACTGTCAAAGGTTTTGGCCGCATGCGCTGGTCTGCCCGCCGATATGCATCGACTTTTATCGAGAACCGCAGATACTGGATCAAGTACCGCGTTCTACATATCTTTACGCACCAGGGCGTTCTGTGGTTTCTCTCTGAGGGCGTTGAAAAATTGCTGTGGCTCTACGTGGGTTACCACACCATGACCGGGGAGTTGAGCATCGGAGAATTCAGCGTTGTGTTTTTCCTCGCCCGGCAATTTGAAGGCCCGATGGAGAGAATGATCAAGCTAATCCAGAGCATTCGCCTTCAACTCGTCCAGGCCGAACGCGTCCTGCAAACCCTTGACGTTCGTCCCCAAATAAGCGATGCGCCCGATGCGAGCACCCTGCCACCCCTCAGCGGCACAGTCGAATTTAGAAATGTGGGATTCGAATACGTATCGGGACAGCCCGTTCTGGAAAATATCAACATCACAATCCGTCCCGGAGAGCGCGTCGCATTCGTGGGGCCCAGTGGCTCGGGCAAGACCTCGATGCTATACCTCATCTTGAGGCTTTACGATCCCACCACCGGATCGGTTCTCGTAGATGGACGCGACCTGAAAGACGTCCGACTCTTGAGCTACCGCAACCAACTCGGCGTTGTGCTGCAAGACACCTTCTTATTTTCCGGAACTGTCCGCGAAAACATCCGCTATGGAAATCTAAAGGCTTCGGATGCAGACGTGGAGGAAGCAGCGCGTATGGCCGCGCTTTACGATGCCGTCATCGACCACCCGGAGGGATTTGAAAGAGATATTGGAGAGGGAACGAGATTATCCGGCGGACAAAAGCAAAGAATGGGTATTGCCCGCGCCCTGATCAGAGACCCCGCTGTTTTCATTCTGGATGAGGCGACCTCGAACCTGGATTCCCGGTCGGAAGAACACGTCATGGACACGATCTGGAACGTATCGGAAGGGCGAACCACCGTGATGGTATCTCACAGACTCATGACAGTTCAAAAAGCAGACCGAATATACGTTTTAGATCAGGGCAGAATTGTCGAAAATGGCACACACGACGACTTGCTATCAGCAAACGGCCTCTACCGCAGAATATGGGATGAGCAGATGCAGTTGGGCACAGACGTCGATGCAGCCGACTGACGAATAGACGAATAAACGAATAGACGCCCCCCACCCTACCCCAAGTCAGTTCAAATCTCGATTCGTCTATTCGTACTTAAGCGCCTCAATCGGATTGGTCTGCGCCGCTTTCCATGCCTGGTAACTCACTGTAATCAGGGCAATAGCAATAGCCAGTACACTGCTCAATACAAATACCGAGACATCCAGACCAATGCGGTAGGCAAAATCGGCTAACCAGTCATCGAGCATGTAATAAGCCAGGGGCCAGGCAATAAGACTGGCAAACGCGACCAGCACGACAAATTCGGCTGAAAACATCGTCACAATTTGCCCGGCAGACGCACCGAGCACCTTGCGCACCCCAATCTCCTTTGTGCGCCGTTGGGCAGAAATAGCGGCCAAACCGAACAGACCCAAACAACACACCACGATCGCCAGCAAAGAAGAAATGCCAGCAATTCTTCTCAGGCGAAGTTCATTCCGGTACGCAGACGCAAACCCATCGTCCATAAAAATGGGATTAAACGCTTCGTTGGGCACGAACTTATACCATTCCTCTTCCAAAAAATCCATCGTCTCTACAAACTGCCCGCCCTTTATTTTGAGCGTTAAATACGCATATAGCCTGGCCCACTGAACAAATGCGAGGGGCGCGATTTTTTCCTTTAAGGAATCAAAATGATAATCCTTAAACACGCCCACAACAGTACCCGTGCCACCGCCCCCATCCAGCTTCTGAATTTGTTTGCCGATGGGATTATCCCAGCCAAATAATTTGGCTGCCGACTCATTGATCAGAAATTCGCGCGTCCATCCCCTGAGGGGATCTCCCTTGCCCGGGGTGAAGTTTTTGCCAGCAACCAGCTCAATACCCATTGTTTTTACAAAATCCCCATCGACCTCGTTGATCAGAATCCACCAGTCATCCCCCGGCAAATCTTCCGGGCGAATGGGCTTGCGCCGCGAGCCACCCCCGCTGGGAAAGGCGCGATACTGAGATGCGGTTGCCCCAATGACATTGGGATGCCTCAAAAACGACTGCTTCACAGTACTGTATCGCGACGACAGGCGGTTGGCGTGAACGAAATGCGCCTCTCGGCTCGAAATAAAAATGGGCAACATGACCAGGTGTTCTGTATCAACCCCCAGATCCCGATCCAGCATATAAGAGATCTGGTTGCGCACGACCAGCGTGCCCACGATCAAAAAAATCGAAATTGAAAATTGGAATATCACCAGGCCCTTCCAGAACCACGAACCACCCGATCTGGATTGAACCTGACTCTTCAATGTATCAATCGGTTGCCAGGCAGACAAAACAAAGGCGGGATAACCTCCGGCGAGTATCCCGGATACCAGTACCACGCCGATCAACGCCGGAATCAAAGTCATATATGCCTTGAGATCTAATACCAGATTTTGCTGGATCAAATCATTAAACACGGGCAGCATCGCCCGAGCGACAATAATTGCCAGCAACGACGCGAGACAGGCGACAATCAGGGACTCTCCCAGAAATTGCTGGATCAACTGACCGCGACTGGCACCGACTACTTTTCGCAAGCCCACCTCTCTTGCGCGCCGGACTGATTGGGCTGTCGCCAGATTCATAAAGTTCACGCAGGCAATGATCAGAATAAATGCGGCAATCACACACATCGTATAGAGTTGATCGATATCGCCGAAGCTCTGAATATCGTAATCCGCACGCGAATGCAAATAGACCCGATGCAGGGGTTGAAGATGATACGCATTGTATTTTTGGATTTCTGCGCCCATATAGCGCTTTATAAAATCCGGAAATTTTTGTTCCAGTGTTTCGGGAGAAACCCCTTCTTGAAGCAAAATATAGGTTTGTACCGGTCGAAAACCCGCAGCCGGATCCCATCTGTGCAATTTGTTGCTCCATTGGGCATTGGGGTCTCTCGATACGAACATATTAAATGGGATTGTCGTAGGCTCAAGGCGATCTTTCAACACACCCCGCACAATATAATCTCCGCCAAAAATCGAATTGACAACGGTGAGCACCTTGCCCATCGGGTTTTCCTCGCCGTAGATAACATTCGCCATGCGCTCGGTAATCACAATACTCGTTGGATCTTCAAAAGCCGTCTGTGCGCTGCCTTGAACAAATTCGGCTTCAAATACGTCAAATACGTGTTTGTCAACGCGATTGAGCCGTGTGGGAAACAAAATATTCTCGCGTTCGACCTTCACGTTCCAGGGCCATATTCGAACGGCTGACTCTACTTCGGGAAAATCGCGTTGCAACGCGGGGCCCAGAGATCCCGACGTACCCCAGGAAAAATTGCGCGACCCGCCCTGGATATTTATTTCTCGCACGACCTTGTAAATGCGATCCCCCTTCTCATATCTGTGATCGTATTGCAACTCGCGTTGTAAGAACAACACAATCAAAAGACAGCAGGACATGGCGATTCCCAGACCGAGGATATTGAGCGCAGAATACACTTTGTTGCGCATCAAATTCCTGATAGCAATTTTGGCGTAATTTCCAATCAGATTAAACATGAATCAGGCTCCTGCAGACGCAATGAATGTGTCACAACATACAAACTACTATATAAAAAAGTGGATTTTCTACCAGACGCAATTGTTTTCTGTTCTCCCACAAACCCGAAAATCCAATTGACATTCGAACATATCTTCGCCTAATTTAAGCGGTTTGGTGTCTTTCGAAGAAATAGCATCCACGCCTGTATTTGGACAGGACTGAGGCCGGACGATGTTCAACTATTTTCCACCTCCCCGCAAGGGAGTAAAACAGTCGCTCATAAGAGTCTTTCTGCGTTTTCTCAGGCTGATGATTCCGGTCTGGGATAAGGCGCTGCTCGTCGTAATGGGCACAATCGTCGTCAGCACATTTCGGGTTGTGAATCCGTGGCTGAGCAAATTCCTCGTCGATGATGCTTTTCCAAATCAGAATTGGAACCTGTTTTACAGCATCTTTGTCGCCTATGTCGTGCTTGTTCTGATTCAGAGATTGGTCGGCACCATGTCAACCATACTCAATCACTACGTAGATCTACGCGTGAGCTTAGCCCTCAAAACCCACTTCTTCACCCACCTCCAGCGTCTCTCCATGACCTTCTATGAGAGTCGTGGTATTGGCGAGCACATGTATCGCGCCAGCGCAGATACGGGGGCCGTAATGCGCATGATTACGGACATCTTGCCAGCGACATTGCGGGCGGTCTATGAGTTCATACTTATCCTCATCTTCACCACCTGGTTGGACTGGCGAGTCTCGCTGGTCATTCTGATTTACTCGATTCCATACGGGATGATCGCCCAGAAGATCGCGACCATACAGCGCAGATTCGATCGCCGCGTAAGAGAGAGATGGCAGGCGCGCGACTCAGGGCTTCAAGAAGGCGTTGCCGGAGCAGCCGTCGTACAGACATTTGGCAGGCGCAGGCACGAAGTAAAGCGATATGTCAATCTCACCATCGAAGGCTATCGCGCCGCGATGCGCCTGTTTTATATGCGTACCATCGAACGAGAAATCGCGGGCAATAGCGGCTTGCTCCCCTGGGCTAAAAATCAACTGATAAGACTATACTTCCTCAGAGAAGTTATTTTGGGCAACCTTTCCTATGGGTCCGTCTTCCCCATTTTCTCCTATTCGAACCGCCTGTCCAATCCCATTCAAGTCCTGATTCGGTATTTTCAGCAAGTTCGCATTGCAATGGTTCCCGCCGAGCGCATTCTCGAAACACTGGATCAAGTTCCCGCTGTTACAGACCGTCCCAATGCACCGGCAATGCCACCTGTCAGGGGCGATGTCGTCTTTGACAATGTTTCCTTTTCTTACGAGGATGGCACACCGATCCTGCGCAACCTGAGCTTCACCGTTCAGGCAGGTCAAAAAATCGCCCTGGTGGGACACAGTGGATCGGGCAAAACCACGGTAGCGAACCTGCTTCTCCGGCTATACGATCCAGATTCGGGCAGGGTAATAGTAGATGGCCAGGACCTCAGAGAAGTAAAATCGAGCACCTATCAGGACCAGGTTGGTCTGGTTTTACAGGAAACGCATTTGTTCAACGGAACAATCAAAGAAAATATCCTGTTCGGTCAGCCCCATGCATCTGACGATGAAGTGGTCAGAGCCGCCCAACTGGCGGACATAGACGCATTTGCCACATCCCAACACAACGGATATGACACCGATCTTCGAGAAGGCACGCGAATCTCAGGTGGGCAGAAACAGCGGATCGGGATTGCCCGCGCCATGGTTCGCGATCCCAAAATTCTCATCCTCGACGAGCCCACATCATCCCTGGACAGCGCCACAGAACAGCGATTTTTGCAAAGCCTGGATCGCGTGGCAGAAGGGCGCACCACATTCATAGTCTCTCACAGACTCACAACAGTGGCAAATGCCGACCAGATCATCGTTCTCGGCGACGGTCAGATCCTCGAACAGGGGACACACGCAGAACTGATTCGCAATGGGGGCGAGTACGCAGAGATGTACCGGCGATACCTCGGCCTGGATGATACCAGACAAGTTGGGTGACGCAATCTCCTCATAACACAGGTAAAAAAATGCAAACGACAGAGAAACCGAAAACACAGAGCTTGAGAACCCGCAGACTTATTGCGAAGTACGTCAAATATCTGGAGATATTCGGATATGGCTTTGTTTTTGCGGTCGCCACAGCCATTGCCTTTCTGTGGTTTACGAAGACAGAAGACCTCGTGTTATCTAATGCCGAACCGATCAAGCCGCACGAATATGTCCTATCTTCTGATGAGGATGTCATAGTCATAGAAGCACTCGTCGAAAATAAAACCGACGTAACAATTGGTCAGCCGCTATTTGAAATTTCCAGAGATCAATCCCAGATCAACCGCTATCGCGCAAAACAAGTAGCAGAAGAACTGAGTGGTGAACTCGACAGCCTTGCAATATCGTCTTCGCTAACGCTATCAGAACGGGAACTTCAAGGCGTGCTCAGAAGTTCGGCGTCCATCTGGGAACAAGAACTTCCCAGACGCGAGACATTGACCGCTACGCACTCCGGCGTCATCCTGTTCGAAAAGGAAATCGTCGGAGCGGTCGTGGAAAAAGGAGACGAAATCGCGCGCATCCTCGATTTTGACGATCTGCGAATTTCCGCAGGCTTAAAGGGCGCCGCACAAAGGCTCGCACGCGTCGGTCAACTGGCTCATATTGAAGTGATTACAACTTATGGAGACGGCGAAATACTGAGAACAGACGTCGATTCGCCGGATTGGTGGAGCACGGGATTTGCACAATTCAACGACATCTCGGATGGTCAGGTCTCCAAGCAACTGGAAGAGTATTTTTCGGGCAAACTCGTCGCCATAGAAGACGATACGGTATTCGCACTCGGCAAGGTAAAAAAAATAGATCTCCACAGCACATTAAACGTGCAAAATGCCGGGCCACTCGATCCCGAAGAAAAGATCGAAGCAGAGCCATTAAACCGGATAGCGCTAACCGGCACAGTCATCGAAGGTACCCACACCGCGGAATTCAGGATTCACACTTTTCCCAACGAGATTCAACAGGAAATCCAGAATACGCTTCAAGACCGCATTGTGGAACGGCAATTCGACACGGGCGGACTGCCCCTATCCGTAAATGAAATCACAGATCTGAGTATGATTATCGAGATGGATGCCGATGAGCCAGAGAATAACGAGATGGTCCAGAACGGACAGATGGTCGATGCCGAAAATTCAAAGCGTTCTTTTAAAGGCGTGATCAGAATCGACGATCCACATCCGGTGCTCAAGGCAAAAGTCCGGGAACTCGCATTGCTCAAAAAACCCATCTATATCAAGGCCATTGTAAAAGTAGTGGTGGGAGAAAGACGAATCGCAATGCTACTATTCAGAAAGAACTAATAGGAAGAATCACAATGAACGAAATCGAACAATACGAATTTGACCGTCAGGGATATATCACAATCAAAAACATGCTCACGGATGCAGAAGTGCAATCCCTGCGCAAAGCCGTTGACAAATTGGAAGAACACGCCCTATCCAATGTCGATCTCCCGCCTCGAAAACACAGTGCTTGGGGGGCTGATTACCATATCAATAAAGAAAAAGGCTACCACGTTCAGGGATCATGTGCCGAGGGAAAAACCCTGATCATCGAAGACTTTTGGAATGCAGATTCAACATTTGATCTCCTGGTAAACCACGAAAAAACATTGCCATACGTACAATCCGTCATCCGCGGCCGCTACACCATCAACAATTCAGAGATCCGCATTCGGTACAAAAACAATACATCGCGCAGCCACGGCGGCACGAGACCGGAAAATCAAAAATACCGCTATACCAGCAGTGATCGCATCGATTGCATGATGGTGCGCATGATTTACTTTATACACGATGTCACCAATGAACAGGGCGCGTTTTGCGTCGTCCCGGGCACACACAAAAGCACCCTGCCATGCCCTTATGACAACGATCCAGATGTAGAACCGGGCATGATCGGATTGGAAGCCAAAGCGGGCGATGCGATCTTTTTTACAGAACACTTGCGGCACGGTGGCTTGACCAATCGCTCAGATCAAGTCCGCAAAACCATCCACGTAGGCTATGGCCCCTACTGGATGATGTCGCAAAATATCGCAACCATGGATGAACCCCAGCATATCACATCGCATACACTGGCGCGATATACAAAAGAACAGCGCAATTTGTTTCGACCGTGGCCTGAAAAATAGAGGAGAAAAAGCCCATGTCTGAGAAAACAGCGCGTGAGCATCTGCCCATGTCGGATTACGAAAAATTCCTCTTCGACTTAAAAGGCTTCCTCGTCATCCCCAGTGTGCTCACCGACGAAGAAATCGCGATCGCACGCGACCACGTCGAAACGTATATGAAAACGCCCGAAAGCCTCCCCGAACACTATCGTTCACCCATTTCTGGTCCCACTGAATTTTTAATTGATCACCCGCGGGTCATGGGCATTCTCCAGGAAGTCATAGATCCGGATCGGGAGCGCATCCGATTGGAAAGCGTATTCATATCCGGCCGATCTGCTGAGAAAACCGGCAACGAGTGGCGGCCGCACGTGGGGGGCACAAACCTCCATCCTTCGTTTTCCTTTCGCTTCCACAACGGTCGCATCTACAGCGCAATGACGCGCATTGTCTGGGAATTGAACGAAGTGAAAAAGGGCCAGGGCGGCACCTGCCTCGTGCCCGGCTCGCACAAAGCCAATCTCGCTTCCGCCCAGGATGGTACCTGGCCCGAAGAAGCCGATGATCCGAACTCAGGCGTTTGGGAAACCTATGGCTGCCCACCGGGAAGCCTCGTCGTATTCTCAGAAGGCGTGCGACACACGGGATCTACCTGGACCAATCCGGACAATCCGCGACGCGCCATCCTCATCGCGTACAATCACGTAACCGTGCGATTCCACGAACCCAAGCCCTGTATGAACCCGGTCGTGATTAATGGCCTGGAAGAAAACCGCCAGTCTTTCTTCCGCGATGTCTGGATTTTAGCCAACAAGCGAAGGGGATAAAAGGAGATACACCCAATGCCAACTGCTCCCAATATACTCTTTATCCTGACCGACCAATGGCGGGGGGATTGCCTGGGCTATACCGGTCATCCCGCAGTTGAAACCCCTCACCTGGATCGTCTGGCAGACGAAGGTGTCACATTTACCCAGGCCTATGCCTCGTGCCCGGTATGCGTTGCTGCTCGCGCCACGATCCTCACGGGTCTCGCCCCCAAGCGCCACGGATATCTCACCAACGGCGGCGTGCAGTGGGACTATCCAGTAACACTTCCCGGAACCCTATCAGATGCGGGTTATCACACCCAGTGCGTCGGCAAAATGCACGTCTATCCCTGGCGCAATCTCGTAGGATTCCACAATGTCGTACTACACGACGGCTATATGCATCGCGCCCGGCGAGAAAACCGCGAATTTGGGTTGAACGACGATTACACCCCCTGGCTTCGGGAAAAACTCGGCGCGGTCTATGCCGACCACAACGACTCTGGCGTGGGATGCAATGGATACGCGGCACAGGCCTGGCCCTACCACGAAATGCTTCACCCCACGAGTTGGGTCACCTCGCAGGGCATTGACTTTCTGCGCAGACGCGACACATCCAAGCCCTTCTTCCTCACGCTGTCCTACCATCGCCCCCATCCGCCGCTGGACCCGCCCGCGTCTTTCTTAAATCGCTATTTGCAAAAAGACATTCCCCCACCCGCCATGGGAAACTGGGTTGACCACGAACTCCGCAGGGGAGGCCACGACAGCCCTATCCCCCGGGACCCAGCGCTGGTGGCCTTTGCTCGAAGAGCGTATTACGCACAGATTTCACACATCGATTTCCAGATCAACCGCATGATCATGGCACTCAACGAATACGGTGTCCAGGACAACACAGCCATACTCTTCACCGCGGATCACGGTGAAATGCTATACGATCACAACCATGTGGGAAAAGGCGTGCCCTATGACGGATCCGCTCGCGTGCCCTTCATCCTGCGAATGCCCAGAACATCTGGCGCTGTGGAACGTGGATCCCTCGTAGAATCGCCGGTAGAACTGCGGGACATCTTCCCAACCTTCTGTGACATCGCGGGAATCGACACCCCGGACGATCTCGACGGGGAAAGTGTGCTGAATTGTGGTGGGAATAATTGGCGTCCGTTTATTCACGGAGAACACGCGACATCAGCCAATCAGTGGCTCACGGACGGCAAGGAGAAGTACGCCTGGTTTACCCAGACGGGAAGAGAATTGCTCTTTGATCTAACCGAAGACCCCCGCGAAATCAACGACCTGTCCCGCGAGCGTCCCGACCGATTGGCCTGGTGGCGCAATCAACTGATCGAGGAACTCACAGGGCGCCCAGAGGGATTTGTCCAGAACGGAAAACTGGTGCCCGGGCAACCAATTCAGGGCCTGCTCCCCCACGTCGGCAAAGGCGTACCCAAAGGCGCGATTTGAGTAAGCGAATCTGCGAATCAACGAATCAACGAATCAACGATAGCAGTTGGGCGGCGGAGCGGGGTTCGTCTATTCGTCTATTCGTCTATTCGTTTTTTAGCGAGGAATATCCCATGTCACTTCACGAACCCTTTACAGAAGAAGAACTATCGCCGATTCTCGAAGATTTTTATAAAAACGGCGCGACCATCATCCGAAACGTCCTCTCCCGGGAAGAATGCGAGCAAATTTGCAGGCGCGTCGATCAGATCTTCGCAGAACCCTATTTCGCCGAAATGCGAAACGTAAAAATCAAACCACAGCACGATGGCAAAGAACCCATCGTTGTGCATCGGCTATTTGAGTGCGACCGGATGTTCCGCGACCTGCTCGTGCGCGAGCCTATCATATCCATAGCCGAAACAGTCCTCGGGCCACAGTGCCACTGCATGGCGCAGGGATGCATCTTGAACCGCACAGATCTCGGCATTAACCGCTTTCACGTAGATGACAGCCTGGAATTTCCCATTACGGATGACAATATCAGCAGTCATGACAGGCGTCTTCGAATGCCCGTTTTCCGCATGTCGTTCCAGATCGCCTTGACAGACCAGGACGAAGACCAGTATGGCCCCAGCCAATTCGTACCTGGCAGCCACTATGCGGGCAGACAACCCAACGATCCAGAAAATCCAACCTTCGATGGTCAAGGACCCAAATCCCTGCACATGAAAGCGGGTGACCTCTACCTCCTCAGCAGCCAGACCTGGCACCGCGGCGCCCCCAATACATCCGACCGCGTCCGCTATCTCTTTCACCAGGTCTATGGTCAGCGTTTCGTCGCCCAGCGATTCTGGCCCTATCTCAACTATCACATGCCCGATTACGTCCTCGAAGGCGCCGACAAACGCCTCCTCCGCGTTCTCGGAAAACACCCCGAAATGGCTTATGGGTAAGCTCTATTCACCCCCTCACCCACCCGGCACGAACTGCCGCAAATAATTCACAGCTTTGGGAACCGCTGTCTCTTCTGCCTCTTCATCCTGTCCCTCATACACGATCGACACCCAGCCGTTGTAATTCACCCCATTCAAAATCTCAAAAATGCGCGGATAATTCAGCCAGACCTCTTCTCCCGTAGAAATGCGATAGACCTTTGCGCGGACATGCACGGCAAGAGGGGCTGTCTCTGCAATACTCCCGTAGAAATCCAACGCCGGATCTTCGGTCCCGCGCTGACCACTCGACCCCGGCGACCCGACGTATTGCCCCGTATCGAGAATATGGGACAAATGGGGATTATCGACCGTCTCGAGAATCCGGCGCACATCTTTACCCGTGCGCGTAACACACCCGTGATTGTGATTGTGCAAACCCA
>JAPPAB010000050.1 GCA_026705765.1 Gemmatimonadota bacterium | reverse complement strand
CTGGATCGGCTCGCTTCGCAGGGCATTCTCTTCTCACAATTCTATGTTTGCTCGGGTGTGTGCTCACCCAGCCGGGCAGCGGTCATGACGGGTCGATTTCCTGCCCACTGGGGCATACATGGCCATTTTGCCCGTCATGAGCAGAACGCCCTACGCGGCATGCCAGACTGGTTGGATCCCGATGCAACGACCATCACGGGTCTCCTGCAACAAAGTGGATATGCTGTTGGACACTTTGGCAAGTGGCACCTGGGAAGTGGCGAAGAAGCACCCAATACCACGGCTTATGGAATTGACGAATCCAAAACATTCAATGCGGTCGGACCCCCCATTGAGATTCCCGAAGGCAGGTCTCAATCCACAGAGGTAATTATAGATGAAACCATATCCTTCATCGAAAGACATCAAGATGAGCCTTTCTTTGTTCAAGCGTGGTTGCTTGACACCCACGCCACTCTGGATCCTACAGAGGAGCAGATGGAACCCTATATGAATTTTACCGCTCAAGGCCTGGAAGACAAACACAAAGGTGCACTACGCATCTACTATTCTGTCGTTACCAACGCGGATTACCACATTGGCCGGCTCATGGATCGGCTGGATCAACTGGGCCTTTCCGACAACACGATTGTCATCTTCTCAGCTGACAACGGCCCTGAGGATATCCACGTTCGAAATGCGTCACACAGTGGCGTCGGTTCTTCTGGTCCCTTTCGAGGTCGAAAAAGAAGCCTCTACGAAGGTGGTGTGAGAACCCCTTTCATTCTTCGGTGGCCAGGCAGTGGCGGACCAAAAGGCAAAGTTGACAACAAGACGCCCTTATGTGCTGTAGATCTGTTGCCTACTTTTTGTTCCATCGCTGGTGTAGAAATTCCCGACAACATTGGTCTGCAGGGCGAGGATATGACAGCCGCCTTTCGAGGTAACTCGGTAGATCGCACGACGCCGTTGATGTGGGAGTGGCGATTTCGGGTTCACGGCCATTGCCTTCACAAAAGTCCGATCCTTTCAATCCGAGAGGGTGACTGGAAGCTGCTTCTCAACCCGGACAGAAGTCGTGTCGAGCTGTACAACATTCCCGCAGATCCGATGGAACTCGTCAATCACGCCAAATTTGAAGAGACTCTGGTCAAGCAGATGTCAGAGCAGGTCATGGATTGGCAAGCCACACTGCCGGAAGGCCCCATCGATGATGATGCTGGATCCAACGCATACCCGTGGCCCGGGACGATTTTCCAATCCTGATTTCTGCCAAAAATGAAGAAAACTGAAACGCCAGGAGGCTGAAATGCAAAAAGATCCCAAATCCCTCGAAGAACACCTGAAAGAATTCAAAACAATTGGATTTACACTTTTCCCAAAGATGCTGGACGATGTCTGGGTCAAAGCCATGCGAGATTCATTTGAAGAAATCGGTGATCGCCTCCCCAATCCCGATGGCAGCCGACCCCAGGTCTTTGTGGATGTGCTCGAACACAAACCCGATCTCATTCTCTCTGCCTTGTCAAATAAGCGCCTCCTGGACTTTGCTGAAATGATCGTCGGCCCTCATGTCCAGCTTGAATCCATCACATATCGGCGCACAGCGCCACAGGACCCAAACACAAACCCGGTACTGGGTTTTCACCGGGACATGTTCGCCGAGTTTCCTCAAGAAGGCATCTACCAAAGGCCCTTACTCTTCAATGCCCTGAGCTATTTGCAGAATCTCGATGATGAAATTGGCCCCCTGCGTATTATTCCAGGTTCTCACATGAAAGCCCTGACTTTAACGCCAGAAGAAAGAAACCAACCCCATCCTGACGAAGTCATCCTTTATCCCAAATCTGGAGATATCGCCGTATTTCACAATGCTATCGTACACTCGGGAACAGCCAATTACTCAAAGGAATACCGATACCTTTTCTTTTTAACGATGAATCATTCCTGGCTTAAACACAGAGCCAATTATTCAGGCCCAATTTCTCAAGCAGTCAAAGCGCGAGCACGAGCGACTGGCAATCGTCGACTACTGCGCCTATTGGGCGAAGATGTAAATGTATTTCGGCGAGCCAACAGTGGATTTATGCAACCCGACGAAGAAAGATGGGAAGAGTGGATCGCTGAGGATATTGCCGCACTCAAGGAATGATCATTATGGCCACAAAACCAAATTTTCTCATCATTGTTACAGACGATCAGGGGTATGGAGATGCGGGTTGTTATTGGGATACAGAGGTCGATACACCAACGATGGATGCGATTGCAAAAAATGGGGTGCGTTTTACACAGTTGAGGGTCAATCCACTTTGTGCGCCAACGCGTGCATCTCTTTTTTCTGGGCAGTATTCTTTGGAATGCGGCATGTGGCGTGGCCCATCACTGCCGGGGCAGAAAACAGATACGTTGCCAAGGCGCATTCATGATGATGTAAAACTTTTGCCCGAGTTTTTGAAGGAAGCAGGATATAAAACTGGCATGTTTGGCAAGTGGCATTTGGGATATGATGCACCCAATGTGCCCAATGAACGCGGTTTTGAAGAATTTGTCGGATTTTTGGGTGGTGCACACCCCTATTGGCCTTTTGATGGTAGTCGCCTTTTGCACAATGACCAGCCCATGGTGCATGAAGATCATTTGACGGATGTGTTTACTGGTTATGCGATTGACTTTATTCGGAAACATCGTGATAAGCCGTTTTTTTGTTATGTGCCTTACAATGCTGTGCATGGGTCCCTTGTGGCGAGAACAGGCACCCAAAACATCGGGCAAAGCCGAGTGGTTAAAAAAGTATGAAGATCGCGGTATTGAGTTCCCCAAGCGCGACTATTGTGCGGTGCTGGATCATATGGATGATGGTGTGGGTAAAATCATGGCGACATTGCATGAGTTGGCTATCGTAGATAACACACTTGTCATCTACTTGAGCGATAATGGTGCAATGATTGATAAATTTCCGGGCAATAATGGCCCTTTACGCGGGCAAAAAGGAATGACATATGAAGGTGGAATCCGCGTGCCTGCGGTGATGCAGTGGCCGGGTGTTATTCCCAAAGGGATGGTATCTGATGCAGGTGCTGTGCATTTTGATTTGTTTGCCACTGTGCTGGATGCGGCTGGCATTGAGATTCCCAAAATGAATGGACAGCATCCAGTTCATGGAGTGAGTTTGCTTGCGCATTTGAGATCACATGGGCAAGAAGATTTGCCAGGGCGGTATGTGTTTTGGGATTTGTTTGGGAAAATGGGAGCGGTAAAAGACGATTGGAAACTGGTTGGTACAGGCCCTAATCATCGCGGGCAATTTGCCGAGGCTATTCCGGCTATTGAAGAATTGCAATTTGAATTGTACAAGCTCGATCAGGATATTGGCGAAGCCAATGATTTGGCCAGTCAATATCCTGAGATTTATAACGATCTTAAAAGCCAACTCATTGACTGGTTTCAACGGGCGAAAGGATCGTGATGATGGGTGATAACAACAGCGGTTCCTACCCGAATATCGTGATCAGCCCTTTTACACATCTACAGAGACTGGAAAGGAGTCAACCTATGCAACCAGTCCATCCAATAAGCGACGGGGAATTGGACGCACATGTAGCCGATCTGCAAGAAAACGGTTATGTCATCCTGCGGGAGCAAATCGCACCCGAGTATCTCGACCCTCTTCGGGATATCGCCCAGCGTGCTGCGGATGATTACATCGCCGAGTGGCGAGGAGGAATGAAGTTGCCCGAAGTGCGTATTCTCGACGGAAAGGGGAAACGCAACTTCACAATCAATCCGAACGCCCGCGCCTGTTTCATGTGGGGTAAAGCGGCCATGGAGCTGCTCAACCACGACACCGTTCACGGGATCTGCGAACGCGCTCTGGGTACCTACCATTTTTTGGATCTCGTTGCCAACACCGTACGCTATCACCCGGAAGCGCAGCAGGGACGCTTCCATCGCGACTTCAGGCCCGGCCTCACGGACGAAGGCAAGCACAACGGTCTGTGGTTCTTCTTTATGCTCGACGGCTATTCAGCGGAAAATGGCGGCACCCGGTTGATTCCGCGCACACATTGTTTCAAAGCCGACGAACCCGAAATGATGGATCCCGAGCCGGATTCAGACAGCAACAAGATCCAGGCTACCGGTGATCCGGGTGATTTACTGATTGTAAACGCGGGGGGCCTGCATTGCGCAGGCGTAAATCAGACTCACAAGCCCCGGCGCACCCTGAACATCCGCATCGTACCAAACAGCGACCGGCTGTTCTACAATGCCTGGGAACTGGCCGGGCCTGAACTGCAAGCGAAAGCCAGTGAAAGGGTCAAGCGCTTCCTGCAGCCGCCAGCCGACCGCGTTGCCAAACTGCGAACCGACTGGCGCGTGACGCCTCGTCGAAAAAAATCATAGAAGGAAAAAATAGAATGCCGCCACAAAACAAACCCAACGTTATCCTTTTTATGGTCGATCAGTTGGCGGCCAAGTGGCTCGAAGTGGCTCGGGACAAAGGAATCTGTGCCCTGCCGAACCTGGACTGGCTGCGTGAAAACGGCACGTCCTTTACCCGGACATTCTCCAGCAATCCGGTATGCTCACCTACCCGGGCAACGATTGCCACCGGGCTTTGTTCCAGAGCGCATGGTTTGATCATGAACGGATACGCGCTCAACCCTGAGATTCCGACCTTCATGCAAGCACTGCAAAAGGAAGGGTGGCGGACTGGCGCTTTCGGAAAGCTACACCTCAGGCCGCATCACGAAAGCCTCGTACACGACTACCACCCCTATGGTTTCGATGTCGTACACGGCACTGAGGATGACCGCGCTGGCGAGTGGCTCGACTGGGTCAAAGAGGCGCATCCTGAACATTATGAAGCGGCCCTTTCAACGGCCTGGCCCGCTGTTCCGGGTTACGCCGAATACGGTCCCGACGGCGTCGATCTGAGACCGGCCATACGCGCCGCTAAAGAGCGTTATCCACACCCCACCGAGACGTGGCCCAGGAACTCTCCCAAGGCCTATACGCTGCCGTTTCCCGAGGAGGTATCGCAGTCATCGTGGATAACTGCAAGGGCGCTGGATTTCATCCGCGACACCCATTCGGAGCGGTCTTTCTTTGCCCATATCAGCTTTGTGGCACCCCACGGCCCGTTTTGTCCCCCAAGCGAATTCATGGACCGCGTCAACCCGGAGAAAATCCCTGCTCCGGTCCCCGCGGATTGGCTCAACGATACTGACGCACCCGAATATTTTCGGAAAATGGCGCGGGTGTTGCACGGCGAGAGCGACGACCGACCATCCTGGATGAAAGATATAGCTGTTACATCCGGTTCGGATGGACAGCCCCCCCTGATACCGGATCTCAGCCACGAGCGTCATTGCTACTTCGCCGACATTACCCACCTGGATGAACAACTGGGTCGGGTCAGGAAGGCTTTGCAAGACGCTGGGCGTCTTGACAACACGTACATCATTTTTGTGTCTGATCACGGTGAATTTCTCGGTGATCACGGCTTCTGGCAAAAACAGGAGCGCCACTACGATGGCGGTATTCGGGTGCCACTAATCATTGTGGGTCCCGGCCTGCAGAAGAACGCCATATGCCAGGAAATCGTGCAACTGGAAGACGTCTGTCCCACTATTCTCAACATGACCGGCGTGCCCCTGCCTCACCTGCGCTTTCGCCATTTTGGTGGCCGCCTGGATGACAGTGCGCCAGCGATTTCAGGAAGGTCATTGGTCGAGCTTTGCCGTGGAGAGATGCCGGACGATTGGCGGGAGGAGGCGTATGTTGAATCTTTTCCATGCTTCGGTCCAGGGACTCTGGGAGCCTGGGCGCGCACCGTACGCACATCCAGATACCGATACACGTTTTACCCCAATGGACACGGCGAGCAGCTTTTCGATCTCGAGTCGGATCCACACGAGCAGAAGAATCTTGTCAATGATCCGGAGCATGCCGATTTACGTCGGGAGATGAAAGATCGCCTGATGGAACAGATTATCCGTCAGGATTATCCTGTGTCTCCGCGTGATCTGTTCTGGTTTGGCATTCACTAAAAAAATTTTACAAAAAAGAGATTTATCGATGAACTCAAAGAACAAACCCAACGTCATCTTCCTCATGGTCGATCAGATGGGAGCCAAGTGGCTGGAAGCGGCTATGAACGGCATCTGCGACCTGCCGAACCTGAGACACCTCCAGAGCATGGGCGTAACCTTCACCAATGCGTTTTCCAACAACCCGGTCTGCTGTCCAGCCCGGGCGGGCATTGCCACGGGCCTGACCAGCCGGGGCCACGGCCTGCTCTCCAATGGCTACCGGCTCAATCCTGACATCCCCACTTTCATGAAGACATTGCAGATGGCCGGATGGCGAACCGGCGCGTTCGGCAAGATCCACTTCTATCCCTTTGACTCGGAATACTACCCATACCCGGACTACCGGGAATATGGCTGGGACGTTGTCCACAACACCGAAGACAACCGGACCGGCGAGTGGCACGACTGGATCGAAAAGGAGCATCCCGAACACTATGATGCGATCATGGCAACCCCGGCGAACTGGAATTCTCAGTTGCCTTATTACGATTCGTATGGCGAGCGGAAGGTCAACCTGACCGAAAGGATGCGCCGGGCAAAGAAGAAAATGGCATGGGCTAAAGGCGATGACGGAGGGAACAAAACCCGCACCGAAGGCTACTACCCCCTGCCCTTCCCTGAAGAGATTTCCCAGACCAACTGGATCACGGAACAGGCCCTGAATTTCATCGATGAAACGCCCACCGATCAACCTCTATACACCCACATCAGCTATGTGCAACCCCATCCCCCGTTCCATCCGCCGGAGCGATTCCTGGAGAGGGTCAACGAGGATCTCATCCCCGACCCTGTCGGTTACGGCACGGACCACTGGAATGGACCTGACAGGATCCCCAACTGGCGCTACTACCGCAAGCTCTACTTCGCCGATTTTATCCACCTCGACGAACAGATCGGCCGAGTCCTGGAGCGATTGGAACAGGTTGGCAGAATGGAGAACAGCTACTTCATCTTTGTGTCTGACCACGGCGAAATGCTCATGGACCACAATCTGGGCGGAAAATCCGCCAGACACTATGACGCCGTCATCCGCATCCCGCTGATTGTAGCCGGACCAGGCCTGAAGCAAGGCAGCTCTTGCGACCTCATCGTGCAGCACGAGGACATCTGTCCGACCATATTGGATATGCACGAAACGCTTATAGAACATCATCCGAGGCCTCTGTCGCGGCGTGGAGTCGGCGATGGTCATCCGCTATGTGCCGGCCGTTCGCTGATGCCCCTGTGCAAGGGAGAGCGGGTTTCAGACTGGCGGCTGGCGGCATTCTCCGAGTCATTCGGCGGCCTGTGCGAGTCGCCCTTCCATGAGGGGATCATGAAGTTCCCCTGGAAAGAGACACTGCGAAACCGCGAGTTCCGCTACTCGGTCACGCCAGGGCGCGATGACGGGGAAGAACTCTTCGATCTCACCAGGGACCCAGACGAACTGGTCAACGTCGTGCATGATCCGGCGTACCAGCAGACGCGTCAGCAACTGATAAAGGAAATGATGCACCGCGTCATGCTCCAGGAATTCCCGCTACCACCACGTGACCTGGTGGTGATCGGGGCGCATTAGAGGTGCTGCCGGCACTACTACCAACTCTTTCATGACGCAATTATGAGTAGGAGCCAACTCCTGCTGACGATCAAGAATTGATTTCAATCAGATACGGAGGAATATCATGCAGTATAGAACGCTTGGAAAAACTGGGTGGAATGTGAGCACTGTCTCCATGGGGTGCTGGGGCATCGGCGGACAGTGGGGTCCGGTTGAAGAAAAGCAGGCCCTCGACACCATCAACGCGGCTCTCGATGCAGGCGTTAATTTGTTTGATACCGCGGATGGCTACGGTTGTGGTCAGAGTGAAATCTACACAGGCAAAGCGCTGAAAAGCAAGCGATCTGAGGTCTATATCGCGACAAAGGTTGGCAACTGGGGACGCCGTCAGGGAGACCCCCTCGGGTACAAGACGATATACAGCATCATCAATTGCTGTCACGCAAGCCTTTACCGTCTCGATACAGATTATATCGATCTGTATCAATGTCACATCGGAACCCCGGAACATCCCGAGATCTTTGTCGAAGCCTTTGAGTTGTTAAAGAAAGAGGGAAAGATCCGTCACTACGCGATATCTACCAACGACCTAAATTCGCTCAAAGCGTTAAACTCAGAAGACGCATGTGCATCGTGTCAGATCAACTACTCGCTCCTTAACCGGCAACCGGAAAATGACATCCTCCCCCACTGTCTGGACAACAATATCGGGGTGTTATTGCGAGGACCAATAGCTCAGGGTCTTTTGGTGGATAAATTTACCGCAGATACAAGGTTTGAAGACATGGTTCGAGATCACTGGAATCCAGGGGGAAGTCAACGCGATGATTTCCTCGCCAAACTCGACAAGGTTGCGGCACTGCGCGAGTTAGTACCCGAAGGCATGAACATGGTTGATTTCGCACTCAAGTTCACCCTCGCCAATCCTGCCGTCACCTGTCCCATTCCCGGAATGAAGACACCCGAGCAGGCAAAACAGAACGCTGCCGCTGCCGACGGCGAGCTCGATCAAGCTACTCTGAAAAAAATAGACGCGATCTGCCCGCCCGGAAAATCAGCATAAGATACTCACCAAAACGGGTCAAGTCCATACTCAGTATAAGGTTATTTGTCAACGTTTAACCGTTACCTATGCAGGTTGATTGAAAAAACTGCTAAAGCTAACCGTCTTTCCTGCGGTGGTTTCAGACCAGGAGATAGAAATGAAATCGCCTAAAATAAAGAAGATTGAAATAAAAAGGATTCAGTGGCAAATCAAAGATTGTGGACCTGGCACATATTCTTCGTGGATGACCTATAACCCGGGCGTGAATCTTTCAATGGGTAAACACATGACCAGTATTTATACTGATTGTGGAGTCGTCGGAACCTATCCGATTAGCCATGATATTTCTCGCATTGCTCACGACCTATTGGGACGGAATCCGCTTGCAAGGGAAGAAATATGGCAAGATTTCAATAAGTTTCATCTGAGTGGGTTGCACGCATCTGTTGACATCATATTATGGGATATCCTTGGAAAAATGACGGACCTCTCCGTATCTGAGTTATTGGGAGGATATAGAAAAAAATTGCCCGCTTATGCCAGTACGATGAACGGAGGAGAAGAAGGATTAAAAGGGGGCTTATCCACGCCAGAATCGTACGCTGATTTTGCTGAACAATGCTTAGACATAGGTTATAAAGGGTTTAAGATCCATCCATATCCCAGACCCAACATTCAAGACCATATAAACTTGATACACGCTGTGGCCGATAGAGTCGGAGGAAAGATGGATTTAATGCTGGATGCATTTAACTATTATTCAACATTTGCGGATGCTTTAAAAGTTGGAAGAGCCTGCGATGAAGCCGGTTTTTATTGGATAGAGGATCCTTATTTTGTTGGGGACGGCACGACTGAGAACGGACACCAGAGACTAAAAGAGTTTCTCGATACACCACTTCTTCAAGGGGAAAAAGTTACGGGAATATCTGGAAAGATGAATATGCTGTTGTCCGGATCGACAGATTTTATCAGGGGCAATGTAAATGGAGATGGAATCACGGGAACGAAGAAACTGGCGTCAGCGGCTGAAACGGTAGGCGCAGATATTGAAATTCACGGCGTTGGTCCAGCGCAAAGACATGTGATGTCTGCCATAGGCAATTCGAATTATTATGAAATGGTTTGGGTCCATCCCGATACAGAATGCTTGCAACTGACTTCTGACATTTTTCTCGAAGGATATGAGGATGGGCTTGAAGCGGTGGATGCAGATGGTAATGTAGATGTACCAGATGGACCCGGGATGGGCTTAGAGTGGAATTGGGATGCAATAAATAAAATGACTGTAGGAACAAAGATTATCGACTAAAAAGCTCAAACAGCGCATTAGTGGATTGCTGGCGACGGCAAATGCGGATATCCCGAAATCTTCAAACGCCTTTGCCAAATGAACTACTCAGGCTGTATCACCGTAGAGCCACACTTGCTTCATTCTCAGAAATTCCACGTCTCCGGCCGGGAGAACTACATGAAAGCCGCCAGCCGAATCATACACCTTCTCGAAGAAGCCGGTTTTGCTGTGGGGATAAGTTAATCAAATCACCCGTATGCTGCCTACTGATCGTCGAAGAGCAAAGGCTTCTCCCCGTTCACCAGCTTGACAAAGTCTCCCGGCTGGAGCACGAGCCCGGGCGATAGGTGCAGAGCATCGCCCATCGGATCTGGATCCGCCTCTGTGTAGGGATAGGCGATAGTTGCGCCATCTTCGTGCTCGGCCAAGAAGGAGACCGTCTCTCCGTCGCTCTGATCGGAAAGCTGCCAGCCCGACAACTGGTCGGCAAATGTCTCGAACGGATGCCTCTCCTCGGGAACCTGAACTTCGACGTAGAGCAGAGCGACGAGTGGGTTATCTTCCTGCTGCACGTCCTCTCCCCCGTGGAGCCTGACTCGCAGGCGCAGTTCACCGTCTTCGCCATAGGCCAGCGTCGTGCGGCTACGAATCGCTTGACCGTCGCAGTCCAGCAGCAGGACGACAACACCCAGGTAGATATCTCCATAGGAAACAGCCACGGATTGCCCTGGCAAAAGGCTCACGGGTTTTCCGCCCCAATCCACATTGCCGATGCGAACGGACTCGACCTGGTCCCTCAGTCCGAACAGGACGCGAGGTTCACAAATGAACGTAGGATCGTCCAGAAATTTGCTTCGTTGCTCCTCCTGCAGATCGTAGTACAGTCTGCCGACCACCTGACTGTCGTTCTGACGCGACAGGAATGTGGCGCACGGCTGATGCATAAAGGATTCGTCCGGAAGGAACGGGACACTGGGGCGCGGAGCCTTGCTGTTCCGGACCAGCAGGATATACGATGGAGGCGAGTGCCCGCCCACAGATTGTAAACTCTGAGATGCCAGCCCGTAAGCCTGCGTAATGACATGGGTTCGTCGGCTACCCAACGAGATTCCCCGATCGAGTATCTCGGCTCCGTCCGCCATCTCGTTCGCCAGGAACCGAACGGGTTCCGGCGGTACGTAGTCGAACAGGCTCGGCATCAGGACCGCAGGCTCGGCCGGAGCAGGGGTACCAAATTTAACGTGGGCATACGAAGCAGCCCCGATTGAACCGTTCAGCACATCTCCCTGGTAAGCCCTTGCGGCAGCACCCGCCTGAAAACCACCGGGCATCAGGTTGAGCGCCATCTGATAGGTTATCAAATCCATGGTGTGCCGCAGCCTGTCTTTGAACTCGCCATCTGACGTGTAAGCCCACGCCGCTTCCATACCCGAGAGCGTGACGGGTGTGTACGTCGGGCTGTTGAATTCGTGGAACCCGTCCTCCGAAGTGCCTTCGACCCAGGTGTTGAAGTCGGCCACCGCTTCGGCGTGGATCGATGGATCGTCCAGCACGCGGGCAAGACCGGCCAGGCCGCCGAGGTTGAGAAAGTAGATGTTGGTGTACTGCCATCGGACTTTGTGGTCACGGATGCCGAGCAACGCGTTTGGAAAGGCGCGCTCGAGCGCAGCCTTCGTGTCATCCTCCAGCTTGTCCTGGAAGTTGATGTACGTGAAGACCAGACCGATCGTGAGGAAGGAGATGGCGTTCTTGTCTTTGACCCGGTCCCAGTGGGTCATCCAGAAGAAATTGCCAAAGGTCTCGGACTTCGGTCGCAGGTCCTGGTGATCCAGGATTCGGCGAATGATTCGGTTGGCCTCACCGGCATCGTCCGTACCGTAGGTGCGGTCGTCGGACAGAAGCAGGAGGATGGCGTAGTCCAGGGATTGCTGGGCGATGGTGTGGCCGTTGAAACGGGGAAAGAACGGATTCCAGCGGACGATCAGCGCAGCATCCGTGTCGTAAGCCATGTCAAATGCCTTCCGCATACGATCTCGAAGGATCGCACCACGCTGGTGCTGTTTGCGGAGTTCTGTATCCGCTACCATAGTTGACCTCCTCAATGGCTGAAGACGGCTCATTTTGCACGGAAGATAAGCTCGATGGCGTTGACTACCAACTGACTTTTGACGAGCCTGCTGCCATGTTTTTGATCCATCGTGCAACCGACGTGTTTTTTGAACAAAAGTTCGCATAATTAGGTATAATACCTGATAACCGAAAGGACTGAGACATGACGAGAGAGCAGGCGCTGGCAAAGCGGCGAGAGTTGGTCGAGTTGGGTTACACCATCGTACCTGGTGTGATGGATAAGGACCTGCTGGACAGGCTCCGGACATGGTCCGACCGCATCTTCGAACGCGTGACAGTTCCACACAAGATCCGGTACCAGGGCAGCGATATCTTCGTCAGCACGGAACGCCGATGGCAAGCGGGAAGACCGACAGCCGAGAATCGGTTTCCCGATCCGATTGCCGAAGAGATCATCGATCAGCCTGCGCAACTCGAAGCCTGCCGACAAATTGGGCTCGAGAATCTCGTATCGGACGACACCGTGATCATCCTATCTAAGCCCGGATACGGTCCACCCCTCTACTGGCATCAGGACTTCATGAAGTGGCAGAGCCCCGAGGCCGCGACACCCTGGCCGATACGCATCTTCTTGTCCTACTACCTGACGAACACCACGCGCGAGAATGGATGCCTGCGCATAATCCCCGGCAGCCATCGGAAACGCCACGAACTGCACGACATCCTGCCCAAAGCTCACGGATCCGAGATTCAGGCGATCGACGACCTGTCTCATCCCGCGTTCGCAGACTACCCCGATGCGATAGACGTCCCCTTAAACGCAGGAGACCTGATCATCGCAGACGCGCGCATCCTCCACGGCGCGTGGCCCAACCAGACAGCTAAACGCCGAACGCTACTCCTTGTCTGGCACGACGTCTTTTCCTTTCCCAATCCGCCCAGTTGGTGGGACGGTGACGTACCCGAGACAGTTCGGAATGCGAAGCCCTCGAGCGAATACGAGAAATCCCACGAATTCAGAACACCCTCGCACTACCTCACCTGACGCTTCTCTATCAGCAGAGCAGATAAGTAAGTGATTACTTGATCCCATAATTCTATTTGGTTATTATATTGTGGCAGTTTACATTACAGGCTGTCATTTTGTATTGAAACGGATGTTTTTAGTCATTTGGAAATTATCTTACACATGCTATATACTCGCCTGTTTCTTTTGATCTGGCTCGCGTTTATTTTTGGGTGTTCGCCCAGGTCTGCAAATCTCACCCTTCCTTTTGAACCTCCCACAGCTTTTTCCAGCCATGCCTCACAGGCGCTTTCTGAACGGTGGTGGACCGCTTTTGGAGATGCGCGTATGGACAGCCTGGTCGATCACGCATTGCAGTCCAATTTCAGTTTGGAGACGGCGTGGCATCGGTTGCGAAGTGCACAGGCTGTTGTGGATCGCGAAGGGGCTGGTCGGTTTCCAACGCTGGAAGTATCCGGGCGCGGTGAGGTTCAACGTCCAGATTCTGAAAATAATGCGCAGATCCGTTTGGGCATCACGTCCGAATACGAAATAGATCTGTGGGGGCGAATTCGTTCGGGTGTGGATGCCGCGCGTTATCGAATGCGGGCGACTGAGGCGGATTATCAGACTGCGGCATTGTCGCTTTCTGCAGAGGTCGCGCGTACTTATTTTCAGTTGATAGAAGCACAAAATCAGCACGAACTCTTTGAGCATCAGATTGAGACCAATCAGCAAGTGCTGAGTCTGATTCGCGCGCGTTTTGGCAGTGGGCAGATTCGCAGCGTGGATATTTTGCGACAAAGGCAATTGATCGAATCCACACGCGAACAAAAAATCGCGACAGAATCCAGAATCGAGGTGTTAGAACACCAACTCGCTGTTTTGTCGGGCTATGCCCCTCAGGATGGAATTGCCTATACGCATCGCGCTTTGCCAGATCTGCCACCTCTGCCGGATACGGGTTTGCCCGTTGAGTTGATTCAGCGACGTCCAGATGTCAAAAGGGCTTATAACCTGCTGCTGGCGGCGGATCGCGATGTGGCGGTCGCTATCAGCAATCGATATCCGCGTTTGAGCCTGACAGCATTGGCATCGGGTGATGATCGCGGGGGTCTGTTTAAAGATTGGGTGGGCAATCTGATAGGCAATCTTTTGCTACCCGTTATCGATGGTGGTGAACGGGGGGCAGAAATCAGGCGCAATAAGGCCAACAAAAGCGCGCAACTTTCGGCTTATGGGCAGACGGTTTTGACGGCATTTGCCGAAGTGGAAAATGCATTGGTTCAAGAACAAAAACAGGTTGAACGCATCGCGAGTCTCGAAGCGCAGGTCGCTCTGGTGAGACAGACGTATGATCAATTAAGGCTGGAGTATTTAAATGGCATCAGCGACTATCTCGACGTGCTTACCGCGCTGACAAACGAACAAAGGCTCCGGCGAGCGTTGATCTCTGCGAAACTCGATTTGCTGGAATTCCGCATTGCGCTTTATCGGGCGCTCGCAGGTGGTTTTGAAGTTGCTCGTAATAAATCATTATAAAAAGATAGGCATAACGTGGATAGCAAAAAAGGGCTGATTATTTGTTTTTGTATTCTGGTTGTGGGTGCAGGTATTACTGCGTTGATTTTTATGACGGAGCCTACGGCGACCCGCGTTGCGGCGACTAAGAAAACCGCGATGCTCGTCGATGTATTTGAAGTACAACGCGGTACGTATCGCCCCGTGATTGTAGCGACGGGGACGGTTGAAGCAGAACAGGATATCATCTTGAGTCCACAAGTCGGTGGACGGGTACTTTCGCTGTCATCGACTTTTACGCCGGGTGGGTTTGTCAAAAAGGGTCAGGTACTGTTGCAGATTGATCCGGCAGATTATCAGAATGCACTTTTGCAAAAAAAGAGCGATCTGCGTCGTGCCACTGCTGATTTGAATATTGAGATGGGACGTCAGAATGTGGCGCAGAAAGATTATCAGATTCTGAATGAGACGCTGTCGGGTGAGCTCGAGGCGCTCGTACTGCGCCAACCTCAGCTCAATGCAGCTCGGGCACGGGTAGAAGCGGCGCAGGCGGCCGTGAATCAGGCTGAACTGGAATTGCAGAGAACAACCATTAAAGCGCCTTTTGACGCGCACATTTTAAGTCGCAATGCCAATGTGGGTTCTCTAATTTCTCCACGCGATAATCTCGGGCGTCTGGTTGGTCTGGATACATACTGGGTGGTGACGACCGTTCCGCTTTCCAAAATTCCGTGGCTTTCTTTTCCCAACAGCGAGGCAGAAAAGGGATCGTTGGTGCAGATTCGCGATCATGTGACCCCAAAAAAAGGGGCTTATCGCACAGGCTCTCTTCACAGACTCATCGGTGCTTTGGCAGAAAAGACGCGTATGGCGCAGATACTGGTTTCCGTTTCTGATCCGCTTGCTCATCGGGCTGGATCTAATCATCTATCTCCCTTAATGATTGGCGCATTTGTCGAGACGCATATTGAGGCCAACGAAATTCCCAATGTGGTGCGTCTGGCACGCGATTATATCCGGGCTGGCAATACGGTCTGGGTGATGAAAGACGGTCTGTTGCAGATTCGGTCTGTCGAGATCGTTTTTCAAGATGCCGACTATGCTTATATATCGGATGGGTTGCAAGATAAGGATCGGGTGGTTACGACCAATTTGTCTCGAGTCGCTGATGGTGCAGAATTGCGTGTGAAAAGCGTTGGAAAGGAAGATCCTAAACCCCTGGGAGACACCCGGTGATGAATGAAACACAGGATACATTTGAAGAAGCGCGAGGTCCGATTGCCTGGATGGCGCGCAATGCTATTGCCGCCAATCTGTTTATGGTCATCCTCGTTATGGGTGGGATCTGGACAGCTTTTCATATCCAGAAGGAGGTCTATCCACAGTATGAACTGGATATCGTCTCGGTCAGTGTGGGCTATCCGGGTGCGGCACCTGCGGAGGTGGAGCAGGGGATTTTACAGCCGATAGAAGAAGCTGTGCGCGGTGTGCAGGGAATCATGGAAATGACGTCGCAGGCTCGTGAAGGGCGTGGGAGTGTGACCATCGAACTGGTGGCAGGCACCAACCGGGGGAAAGCCTTTCAGGATATCGATCAGGCAGTCAATCGGATTCGGACATTTCCCGATGATATAGAACAACCCGAAGTCAGCCTGAGGGCACAACAGCGCAATGTGATGGATATTGGGCTGTATGGCGATGTGGATATCGGCACGCTGAGAAGTCTGGCCGAACAGCTAAGGGATCGATTGCTGAGCGATCCGACCATAACACAGGTCGAGCTTGGCAATGTGCCAGAATACAGGACGCATATTGAAATTCCTCAACACAGGTTGCGTGAATACGGTCTTACACTGCGCGATGTGGCACGCGTGATTGTTTCGTCGAGTGAAGACATTCCCGCGGGTTCTGTGGAGACGGGTACGGGTGAAATTTTGTTGCGCATGAAAGAGCGCAAGCAGTGGGCCGATGAATATGGTCGTATTGTGATTATCCCTTCAGAAGGCGGTGGTGGGGTTACACTGGCGGACCTGGCAAATATCACGGATGGCTTTGAAGAAGGCGGATTTCACGAACGGTTCAATCGGCAACTCACAGTGGGTGTGGATATCTATCGGATTGGGAATCAATCGCCACTTGAGATAGCCGAGGCTGTTAAAAATATCATGGCAGATTTTGAGACCACCCTGCCGCCTGGTGTGAAGTATCGGATCGACAGCAACAGTGCAGAGGATTACAAAGATCGGTTGTTTTTGCTGCTCGAAAACGGGGTGCTGGCTGTTGTGATTGTTTTGCTTATTCTGGCGATGTTTCTCGAGTTTCGGCTTGCATTTTGGGTGATGATGGGGATGGCCATTTCTTTCATAGGCAGTCTGGTGTTTCTGCCTGCTATTGATGTGAGCATCAATATGGTTTCTATGTTTGCATTTTTGGTGGTGCTCGGCATTGTCGTGGATGATGCGATTGTTGTAGGTGAAAATGTACATGAATATCGGGAACGAGGTATGAGCCCGATGCAGGCCGCCATTGCGGGTACACATGATATTGCCAGGCCGGTTACGTTCAGCATTTTGACTACGATTGTGGCTTTTGTGCCGCTTTTGTTTATGCCCGGCACCACGGGAAAATTCTGGTGGCCATTGCCCGCAGTTGTGATCACTGTGCTGGCCGTGTCTCTACTGGAGGCGCTGTTTATTTTGCCCGCGCATCTCGGGCACCTTTCAAAACGCGCTGTTTCGCCGGTAAATGGCGCTGCGCATCGCTGGCAACAATCTATTGCCAGCCATTTCAATCGGTTCATCGACCAACACTACCGCAGGTTCCTGGATGTCTGCATTCGGCATCGGTACGTTACGATTGCATCTGCTATTGCTTTGCTGATGGTGGTGGGCGGTTATGGATACAGCGATCATATGGGTATGATTATGATGCCCGAAGTCTCTGCCGATGAGATTGAGGCGGGTATCCGGTTGCCTGTGGGGACCACGCAGGATCAAGCAGCGCGGGTTGCACATGAGGTGACCGAATCAACCCATCGCATGTTTGAAGCGCACAACCTTTATCGCGTGGCCGAAGGGATTAAAACCAATGTGCGCGGGGGGAGTTTTATCGATGTAGAAATTGTGATGAAACCGCCCGATGAACACGATATGACAACAGGAGAGATCATCTCACTATGGCGCGATAACATCGGGGATATTGATGGTGTCAGTCAGATTACGTTTGAGGCCGAGAGTGGGCCGGGCGGTTGGCAACAGGATATCAGCGTCGATTTGAGCCATTCGGATATTGACGTGTTGGCCAAAGCCAGCCGGGCATTTTTAGAACGCGCCGAAGGGTTTGAAGAGGCACACGATGTAAGTGATAATTACAATAAAGGTAAAGCACAGTTTGATTTTGTGTTGCGTCCAGAAGGCCGAAATTTGGGATTGACGCCGGTTGAGGTAGGGCGCCAGTTGCGCGATGCGTTTTACGGCGCCCTGGCGATGCGTCAGTTGCGCGGTACAAATGAAATTGAAATGCGCGTGAAATTACCGATGGCAGAGCGAAAGGATATTCGCCATCTCGAAGAATTTGTTGTGCGTACACCCGATGGCACAGAAGTGCCTTTGATGGATGTGGTAAACATCGAACGCGGCGAAGCCTTTACAAGTATTAATCGACGCGATGGTCGGCGCGTGGTGACGGTGAGTATGGACGTGGAGCCCAAGCGAGCGATGACGCGCGTTATGGAAGCGATTAAAACTGATGTGTTGCCACAAATTCGCGCTGAGTATCCGGGATTAACCTGGACGTTTCAGGGGACGCAGGCAGAGATGCGCGAGTCAACGCAGGCGCTATGGGGCGGGTTTGCCATGGCGATGGCCATTGTGTATATGTTACTCGCCATTGCATTTGGCAGCTATGTCCAACCCCTGATTGTGATGGTGGCGATTCCTTTTGGGATTGTGGGCGCTGTGATCGGTCATATTTTGCTCGGTTATGATTTGTCGCTTATCAGTTTGATGGGGGTGATCGCCCTGTCGGGTGTTGTGGTCAATGACTCACTGATTATGATCGATTATGCAAATAAAAGGCGTGCCCATAGTTCGGCTTTTGAGGCGATTCACACTGCTGGGCTTCGGCGCTTCAAGCCAATTATTTTAACGACGTTGACAACGTTCGGTGGTTTGACACCAATTATTTTGGAGACATCCCGCCAGGCTTATTATCTCATTCCTATGGCAATCTCTCTCGGATTTGGTATTGTTTTCGCGACGTCTATAATTCTTTTGTTGGTGCCCTGTCTGTATATGATTCTGGAGGATGTTGTCTCTCTGGTCACAAATGCCCGGTACAGTTTGAGCCGTTCGACGGATGGATTTTAAAAAACTGAAGATCTCTCCGATCAGAAAATTCATTTGTCTGATTGCCAAACGGAATTATCTTGTACTGATACAAAATACAGATCCCCACTGGATAGGTTGTCCAGTGGGGATTCTCTACAACAAGGAGTAACCACGTGGCATACGTCATACTTATCGCAGAAGGAGATGCATCCGATACACTTCAATCGACCTGGCGTGAAAAATCGGAACGCCTCCAAACCCACACACAGTCACCGGGCGCTCTGGTACTCTACGATACCAACCTCGCCCGTGAATTCGTGCGGGATGTGAAAAACCGCATCGACAGCGGCAAACTCGTCGTTTTCCGCTGCGACGAACCACACGAAACCGTAGAGCCAGGAGCGTCCGCATGATCGACTACCCCCCACTCGACACGAGCGCACCGACTTTTCCGTCCGAGGCCGACCTCGTTCACCTGATGTGTCGGCACGTGCCCTACATCGAGCAGTACTGGGTCGATGAGGACGAGGCACACGGCTACTTCGGCTCCCTCGATGTGAACGAATTTCAACCCCCGGGTGGACCGATCAACGAAATGATCATCCGATCCCTGGGCGATGAGCTTCGAGGCTATGCGGCACTCCATCAAAGCGCGTTCTTCGATCCATCGGTCGCCGGAATCGAAAAACCCGTCCTGCTTGACCGGTTGAACCGGTGCCTCCGCTGGATCTGCGCGCATCACCTGAGCGGATCGCGAAGAACGGAACCGCTCGAATGGAACGGTCAGTGGGGCGACGACTGGGAATCGTCCCTCTGGATCGCGGACATCGCAATGGCAGCCAACCACGTTGCGGACGAACTGGATCAGGACGTGCTCAAAGCCTTCCATCGCGTACTCGCCTTTGAAGCGGACCGATTTCTCGGGGTCGATCCCCCGGACGGACGCTGGCATGACACAAAGGAAGAGGAAAATGCGTGGGACAGCTATCTTCTCGCCTGGGCGCATTGCCTCCTTCCCCACCATCCCCACGCGGACGAATGGCTCTACCGGGGCAAGCTGTTCGCCATCAATACCTTCACCACCGACCTCGACCGGGTCGATACGCGACTCTTTGACGGTAGGCCGCTGAAAGACTGGGTCTGCACGCAAACGTCCCACCCCGACCTCACCGTGGAAAACCACGGCTCCTTCCATCCGGGGTACCTCGGCTGTGGCGTTCTCCTGATGATGGGGCGCCTCGCCTTCACACTGACGGGCAAGACACCTCCCCCCCACTACCTGCACCGCGTCCACGATGCCTGGAAGGTGCTGAGGCGTTTCTTCCTCTACAACGGATTTACGGCCTACCCATCCGGCCAGGACTGGACCTACCACGAACCCGACATCAGCTACCAGCACGCGGTCATGTTCGAGGAATTCGGCGACCGATTTGCAGGTCATATGCTGTGGCAGAACCTCAAATATCTGGACGAGTCGATGCGGGACGCAGAAGACGGCCGATTCAACGCCCGAATGCCACACGCGGCTGGTGGTCGCTACTTCCAGTTCGAAACGGGCATCATGGGACAACTGGGCACTCTCGTGATTGCCGGCATACCCGACGTCTCGCCAATATCCGTCGAGGAAGTCAGACGCGAACAGATCGGAACTGAGACCTATCCCTATGTCTGGCTGCAGGCTCGCCGCAGCAAGCAGGGCCTCTTCTCATTCGCCTGGCGATCCCTCGCGCACAGCGTGATGGGCATGGTCGTGCCAGCCGGCGGAGAGGACACGCTGGGGTCGGACCAGGACGCCTTCGTCGGACGTTTTGAAATCAACGGCGAGCGACTGAACCCCACACCGCTCTTCCACACCGATCACACATCGGAGAAAGGCTTCACAACCACGGGCGCAATCGAGTACGCGGACGGCCGCATTCGACAATCGATCGCCGTCGTCGCGCTCGAAGACGGAGAAACCTCGCTCGTGATAGACTGGACCGTCGCAGATGTCGAGCTATCGCTCAACGAGGGATTTGGCGTCTATATCATGAACGATTTCCTGAACGGCAACCGGGTCCCGATCTCCTTCGAAGGCGGTCGTCGCACCATACGAGGCGTCGGCGGACGAGCACGGGTGATCGAAACGGAATCGACCTGGATCAAAATCGCGGGATGTTTGGGGATCGAGACGTGCGGCGAGCAGCTTTTCTATGAAGATGCCTCGGAGAGAAATACACCCGAGCGGTGGAAGAACTTGCTCCAGGACCGCGTATTCCTGCGTCCCAGAGTGAGCCATGGAACCGTCCGCGACTACGCCTGTGTCATACGCCAGGGGCGTGCCGGAACACGCCGCATAGGCCATGGCGTGGAGAGACTGCAAACAGCCCAGGACGGGGTCAGGGCATATCGCTTCCGATCCCGCACGGGTGACGTAATCGCCGTTGCAAACTTCACAACCGTATCCGAGTCCATAGAACTGGCGGGCAGATCAATCGATGTCCCGGCGATGGACACCGTGCTGATCGAAAATTAAATGAGGAAATCCGATGGCTGACGAAAAGACGATCAAGTTTATGACTTACAACCTGAAATATGCCAGTCCCACGTTTGAGCCACCCTGGGAAGTGCGGCGCGATATGCAAGTGGCACTGATTCGCAAACACAATCCTGACATCATTGGTACCCAGGAAGGCTTGAAGGAGCAGATCGACTATCTGATGGATCATTTGCCTGAATACGTGGTCATCGGAGAAGGTCGAAAGGGAGGAGACGATGACGAGCATATGGCCATCTTCTTCAAGCGCGACAGATTCCGACTCAGAGAAATGGGCAGTTTTCAGCTATCGGAAACGCCGGAAGTCATCGGTAGCGGCCCTGCTGTCAATCCTCGTATGGTCACATGGGCCCGCCTCGCGATCATCAACAGACCGGCAGATAGAGAAACGAGTCCCTACCCAATGGACTACAGGGGGCACTGGGAGAATACTCAGGAGTTTTATGTCTTCAACACGCATCTGGCCCCAGGAGAGGGAATGGCTCTGGCAAGGCTGAATAGTGCAAGACTAATTGTCGAGCGGGTCCGTGCGCTCGACCGGTTTGGTGAATGGACCAAACCGCGCCCTGTGTTTCTGTTGGCAGATTTCAACGCAAGACCGGGGAGCGATGTCTATAGAACATTTGTCGGGGATAAAGACTCGGGAGAGCCTGGCGTACTAAAAGACAGTATAGAAGGCGGCAACGGAATCGACTGGATTTTGTTCAGAGGGAACGTCGAGGTCTGCTCGTATGAAGTCGTGGACTACAATATCGACGGTGTTTATCCATCCGACCATAAACCGGTTCAGGTCGAATTTCAGATCCTTGATCATTAACAACCGATTAGCATTTGCTACAGGAGGTTCCTAATGCCCAGGCTCTTTGGCCGCAACTTCACGCGCCGCCAACTGCTCAACCGCGTCGGCGACATCAGCCAACTCATGTACGCCCGCCGCGCCGAGCGCAGCGAAGGATTCGAGCGCGGCGCCGACCTCATCGACGTATTCAACGCTTCGGGCCTGGGGTTTTCCGTCTTGCCCGGCCGCGCCCTCGACATTGCCTCGGCCCACTACAAGGGCCAGTCGCTGTGCTTCCGCTCCGGTCCCGGAGACGTCGGG
>JAPPAB010000049.1 GCA_026705765.1 Gemmatimonadota bacterium | reverse complement strand
GCGGCCAACAATGCAAAAGCTGGAAAACCAAACGTCAGCCCACCGCGCACCTCTTCCCAGGTAATCGCATATTCGGTCAACTGCAACAAAACAGCGCAGGCAATCGTAATAAACGTAAACATAACCACCAGAACCGTCATCAGCTTTTCGAGAAATCGATACGTCCCGGTCAGAATAATCACAGACGCCGTAACCGCGAGAATAACCGTCCACCATTCCGACCCGAGAGAAGGCAGCGCCATGTGAATCGCCTGACCAGCCCCCCCGTAAATACCACCGCTGATCAACTGCCCGGGAATAATCCAAAGCAACCAGAAATAGATATACCACGACACCTTCCGCCCGTTAAACGCGGGCAACTTCCCGGGCAATCGGTTAAAAGCGTGCAAAAAAGGTTCGCCAGAAGCAACTGAAAAACGCGCCAGTTCTGCCTGAACAATATTCTTACTCCAGCAACTCACCAGCACAAACCAGAGCATTGAAAATCCGACAATAGATCCCAAATTCGTCGTCAAAATAATCTCACCAGACCCCACCACAGACCCCACGAGAATCAGCCCTGGACCGAGAAACTTCAGCGTACTGCGAAGCCCTTGCGGGGGCTCCTGAATCGCCCGTGGATCCAGCGCGTAGAGATCTGGATTTTCATCTTCTCCCGATGGCTGCACAGTTTTGGATTCTTCCGGCATATACCCTCCCTTTGAATTGGCTTATCATGCAAAAACAAAAAGCCACCCGGTATGCACAGCGCATTTTCAGGCAGTCCCATGCCATTGGCGCTACTGACATCGTGCTGTGCGTGCGACTTGCGGGTGGTTATTTACGTATCGATTTTGAGTATTTAACGGCGGCGACGCGATCTGCTGCGTCCACCACGACCGGGACGCCGGCCTCCGCCTGCTTGCGTACTCGAAGGGGGTGGCCCGCCCGTTCCAGAATCGCGGAATGTAATGCGACCCCGGTTCAGATCATAAGGAGAGGTCTCAATCGTGACGGTATCGCCCACAACAATGCGAATATTAAAACGGCGCATTTTGCCCGACGTATAACCGAGAATCTGATGCCCTCCTTCAATCTCAACTTTGTATTGCCCATCGGGCAAAATATCGACAATCGTTCCTTCCAGTACAACTTTTTCTTCTTTTGCCATATAACCTCCAACTATGGGATGGATAAACTCGTACCTTACACAATCTGGGATGCATATGAGCTAAAAACAAACCCTAACTTCAATAAGATATGGAGAAAATTTATATCGACAAGTATTTTTGACATGCGACCAATCTCCAAATTTTTCATACGCTCGCACAACTCAAAAAAGACGATAACTCAGAGCAAAAAGAAGACTCTGTCTAAATGGTGACCCTTCTTCTTTGGAAATTTGCTCAATAGCCGTCAAGCTAATCCTATTTTCAATAAAAAATGTGAAGCTGATATTTGAAATATGTCTAAACCTCGCGTCTTCATCGCGTTTTTTGTTGATATGGAGTGTATTGGAGCTCACAAAGGCAATTCTGTTGGTAATTTCGTAAATAAAATCGACATTCTGCCTGACATGGTACTCTCGCCCAAAGTCATCATTGAATGGCGTATCCAATTTGAAATCCGTGTTGACCTGTATCTGCCAACTGATAGGTCGGGAATATCGCACATTAAAAGCCAGAGCAGGAGGAGGCCGTTCTATGAGTTTAGATCTGGTCTGCAATTGATACTGAACCCCCGCATTGACATCCCAACCAAAAAACCGGTCGCTAATCTGCTCCTGTGTAAGTACCTCGCGCATGCGAAAGAGGCCAACAGGACCGATATTGCCGCCCCCGGTCACAAGGCCGGTTTTGTCAATTTCACTGCTCATATCTTCGTACCAGTAGTGCAGATAGGTACGACCGCCGTAGATATTGCGGTACTCATCTTCTTTTTCGATAATTTGCCCAAGTGTGATCATGGTGTCTTTGGGCAAAAAATCGCTAATAACGCCTTCTTCGAACAAAAAATCTTCAATACGCACGGCTTTACGCAGGGCGGTCGCATTGATAAACCGACCATATCCAAGACCTAAAATGACATCACTCTGCGGGCGATCAAAGCCCTTACGCATCAAAACATCTGGACTGACAAAATAGAAAAACTTATTCGTCTCCCGAAAATACTTTTGAACCTGTATATCGAGATTCATGTCATAAGTACCCGTGCGATCAGAATCCTCAAATGAAAATTGGCGAAAATACGAAGCGGAACTGAGCGCGTCGATAAAATACGCAAAAGGCAGAGAACTGTAGAACTTCTTGTACACAAAGCCGATTTCGCCCTGTTCGTGTACAACTTCTTTGCCCTCAGTCGTAAAATTAAAACTCAACACATCAATACGTAGATTATCCACCCGACTCACCGGCACTTTGTAGTCAGTGACCGAAACATTTTGCGCCTTTGCCGATGTTGTAATAGCTACAAGCATACAGCAGGCAAGTGCCTTTAAGAGATATTGTGTATTCATGAGCAGCCTCCGCGTTAGGCTATTTGTCAGGCCAGCAGATTGTCTCCAGGATGAACGAACGAGCGTGATATCCGTTCTTCATTCTGTATCCTCCGGATTCTTTTCAACTGTGGGCCTTGGAATAATAAAGGTAATATCATCGTAATCCGCTGCGACGACTGTCTCCGTATTATTTGAATCGGTAAGCAACCCCAAATAATCAACCGGACGGGGATCACCACCGAACAGCCGCCGATAGTCTTGGTATGCATTCACTTCTTCCCAAACCCATTTTTTTGCATCTTTTGAACCGTTGCGCAAGACAATAATATATTGGACCCCAAGCCTCCCCTTCTTAATGACCGTCCCCTTGGGCAGTGTCTCGCTCCAGATGTATTTGAGCGTTTTGGTACGGCCAAAGACCAGACGCACCGCAGCAGCACTGTCATTTTTGCCGTCGTCGGTTTCATCAGATCCCTCGGGCAAATTGTGTACTCGCCAGCGCCAGCGCAATTTTTGGAACAAACGCAAACTTGCTTTGATTTCTCTGCCTCGATATGTGACCTTTGCTTCTCTCCCAAAATTTACGGCACCGCCTTTTGTTTTCGCGCTCAGATAATGATTATCGACTTCTCTTAAAATCCGATAGTAAACATCTTCTTTTTTTGTCTTGCTATATCGCCAGCCCGATATCCCCTGCCAAATCTCGTCGGGATAAGAATTCAAAAATCGAGGATATTCAAATGTATCGAGAACACAGGTGGAATCACCCGCAGGCGTGACCCAGTGTGCAGGAGGTTGCGTAGGATCTGTTATTTTAAGAGTTGTCGAGGGATCGTGACCTGGCCTGATCGGATCGCCCATTGCAGGATCAACAGCCGTAGAATCAACAAATACAGAAACAACCGGTTGGACGACCGTAGAATCGGGACCGGCAGCAAAGCATATGCTGTATCTAAGATCAATAACAAATACCACGAGCAGGCACAGCCTGAGAGCCATGTTTATCAAATACATGCTGATAAAGTCAGTATGGGAACGCAATCCCATCATCCAACCCCGCCGTTACCAATAAAATATCGACTCTTGTAAAGTTGATTTTCCGCATTGCTGGTGACAGCCGATAAAAACCCAGAACGAGCTGCGGCCGCACCCCAATTGCCATATTTGTCAATAGCGATATAGGCCATCTGATAGGGACGCGCAGAGGGAACGCGCGCAATGAGATGTTGTACAACAGCTTCGCAGGCTTCCTGCGGTGATTTGCCCTGTCGCATGTGTTCAACAACGGCAAACGACCCGCAGGTACGAGTAATTTCCTCACCGCGACCAGTGGCCGCGGCCGCACCTGCATCATTATCTGCATAAAGGCCCGAACCAATAAGCGGTGAATCGCCGACGCGACCCGGCAACTTAAAAGCCGCACCACTTGTGGTACAGGCCGCCGCGAGATTCCCGTGTTGGTCAAGAGCGATTAAGCCAATCGTATCGTGGACATCTGCAGGAGGTCCTGTACGCTCCCTTTTCCACTTTTCCCAGGCTCTTCGTCCGTGTTCTGTAAGCATATTGCACGCTTCAAAGCCCTGTGCTCGCGCAAACTTCAGCGCGCCATTGCCCACGAGAAAAACGTGATCTGTTTTCTCCATCACGCACTGCGCCACAGCGGTAGGTGTCGCAATATTTCTAAGACCAGCCACCGCACCATAACCGAGAGTAAGTCCGTCCATAACCGCGGCATCGACTTCGACCTCGCCCTCGGCATTGGGATACCCACCGAACCCAACGCTCTTGACCGCAGGATCGCGTTCCGCTACCTCAGCACCCCGCACAACAGCATCGAGCGCAGAGCCACCGCTTTTCAAAATTTTCCAGGCGGGCTGATTAGAAGCCAGACCAAACCGCCATGTGGATACAACAATAAGGGACATCGCCTTCTTTCTATTTGAGAATTTTTTACCTATTCTCCCATCGCCCGGTAAATCGCATTTCGCGTCCCCTCGAGATCAAAACATTCGTACTGGTTATCGCGCATCACCCGCGAAGCAATATGCATCGCCTGCGACTCGTTCAGATAACCTTCTTCCACCTCGGCCTCAAGAGTTTTGTCAAGCCAGAAGCGGGTTTGAAATGCGTAGGCAGCGGCACTGGTAGGCCAGCGCGTATCGCCCCCAAAAACAAAGAGCTTATTGATGGGAGCACCATGGATAAACCGGCGGACAAAGTCGCTTGAAGCATAGGGATTAATAGACCATGCCCAGCACAGATCTGCCCAGACATTTCTGTAGTGCTTGGTCAGCGCGATGAGTTCATCACTATAGGGATAGGCAATGTGCATAAGCACAAAGCGAGCGTCGAGATACCTGGCCAAAAGCGCGCAGAGATTGCCAGCTTTAATGCGGTCAACGGGCATGCGATTATTACCGGCGTAATAGCCCGTGTGGATTTTGAAAGGCAAATTGTGTTCAATAGTCAGTTCCACACCCCGTGCCCAGCACCAATCGCCAAGACACAATCGCATAGACTCGGAAACATTGTTATTCGAGCTAAGCGTCGCGTAAAGCGCGCGTTCGACATCGCCGCGGGCGCGCGCTTGCCAATTGAGAGTGCGATTGTACGCATGTTGAGCTTTAACAGCAATGGCATTTGGTGCATGGTTTTCAAATATCGTCTCCATCGCCTTCTGAAGAGAATCGAGATCAACAACAGCAATACCAGTATCTTCGGCAATGGCTTCCTGATCTATCTGCCCACTACAAAACCCCGCCCACGAGAGATCGTAAAGAAAAAAGTCTGGTCCCGATTCATCGGGGTCACAGGGCCAGGAAGAATCATCGGTTTGAATATGGTCGAGATTGGCGACTTCGCGCAGCAAATTGTAGCGACCACCGGGGGTACGCAATTCGGCCAATTTTTCCTGCGCGGCCGCGAGCACATCGGGTGTGAATTCATCAAAACCATACACATCTGTGACAATGCGCCGCACGGCCTCGCCATAACCCGTGTACTGCGTGGCCTCCCACGCTGCGCGAACACCTTCAAAACGCCCGGCAAGGTCTGGATCTGAGGCATCTGTGAGACGCCGCAGAGCTTCCGGTGATACACCAGCCGTAATGAGATCAGCAGGCACATAATTGCCAAATAGATCCTGTAATACGTCGGGACCATCGTCAATCCAATCAGGCTCCCGACGAAGGTGTTCGTGCGTATCGCACAGCGCGGTTTGTTTGATATGTTCAGATAAATTGGTCGCCATGGCATTATTCCTCCTTGATCAAGACTTTTAATTCCTAATTCTTAATTCCTAATTCTTATCTTATCACCTCGCAACTTTCAACCAATATCCCCCATCCACACTCAACACCGTCCCTGTAATATAGTCGGCAGCATCAGAACAGAGAAACGCGGCGGCATTGGCAATATCTTCGGGCGTCCCCAGGCGCTTCCAGGGCAGTGTAGTAGCAGCCTCGCGGATTTGTTCTTCAGTCGCATATTGGCGCTCGCCGGGCGTATCGATATACCCGGGCGTAATCACATTGGCGCGAATGCGGTGATCGGTCAACTCATTGGCAATAGTCGCCGACATCTGGTTGATCCCCGCCTTTGCAGCATTATAGGGCAACGAGGTCGAAAAGGGAATATTGGACAAAACAGAACTGATAAAGAGAATCGCCCCCCCTTCGCCCTGTTTGACCATCTGGCGGGCGCCGGCTTGAGCCATGTGGAAAGCCCCCCAAAACGTGACATCAAGCGTGCGCCGTGCGCCATCTAATTCCAGATCGAGAAAAGGTTCGCGCTTGCTATAATACGCATTGGACACCACAATATCGAGACGCCCAAATTGCTCAACCGTTGCGGCGACCATAGCATCTACCGCATCGCGGTCAGAGACATCTGCGCCATAGACGAGCGCGTCAGATCCCGCACTGCGAATCTCCTCAGCGACCTCCTCTGCCTCGTCGGGATGCGTGCGATAATTGACCGCAACCCTCGCACCCGAACGCCCCATCCGAAGGGCAATACCGCGTCCAATACCGCGCGATGCGCCAGAAATAAGCGCGACCTTTCCATCCAAATTGATATTCATGGAGAACTCCTTATTCAACTCACCCTGCGGGAAGGCCCGTACCCGGCCACTGATCGTCGCTGGAAGTAATATCTACGGTAATGCCATCGGGATCCTCGACTTTGAATGCACCCTCCTCAAGCTGATCCGGAACCAAAGGCTCCTTACCACCCAGACCATCGGAAAAAATCTCGTAGCCCATATCCGTCAAACGCTGCGCCGCCGCTTCCAGATCGGGAACCCGAATACCAATATGCAAATAATCCAGCATCCCGCTGACGTGCTCTGGGCGAGAAGGCCCATTGTGCTGAAAAATGCGAAAATTGTGATAGCCATCGGTAAGATCAAAAGATTGTCCTCGATCCTGAACGAGACGCAAACCCAGACCATCTCGCCAGAAACGGATAGTCTCATCGATATCTGTGGCGCGCACGCCAATATGAACAAGTGTAGTAGCCATGATGGTATTCCTCCTGTTGAAGTGTAACCTGCCTGACCTCCACCCTTTCTTCACCGCTGATCCCACAACTGCCGCATCTCCGCACTCGATTCGAGCAACTCGTCCAGTGTCCCCACGCTTTCGATACGACCATTTTTCAGAACGACAATTTGATCTGCGCGGCGAAGCGCGGGACGGCGGTGAGAAACCACGAGACAGGTAGCCCTGCGGTGTTCAAAAACGCGCTGCCAGAGAACGCGCTCGGTTTCCACATCCAGCGCAGAAGACAAATCGTCAAAAACCAGAAGTTCGGGATCTCGAATAAACATGCGCGCGGCAGCAGTGCGCTGAATTTGACCGCCGGAAAGTTTGACGCCGCGCGGCCCAACAATCGTATCCAGGCCGTTTTCAAGGGTGGAAATATCGGTCTCCATAACACCATTGTAAAGCGCGTGTTCGAGTGCTCGATCATCGGGCAGTCCCAAAAGAATATTATCGCGCAGAGACTCGCTAAAAAGATGTGGAATCTGCGGCGTATAAGCACAGCGCGGGGGTACAAAAAAAGTTTTGGGATCCGCAACCTTCTCGCCATTCCAGTAAATATCCCCATTCGCAAGCGGAAGAACACCCATAAGCGCGCGGATGAGCGTGGTCTTGCCCGATCCGATTTGCCCTGTAATAACCGTAAACGATCCCGCGGGAATGACGAGATCAATATCGTAAATCCCATTTGTAGATTTGGGATAAATATAAGTCATATTGCGAATGGAGAGTGCGTTGAGCCTGTCCGATTCTACACGAGATGGCAACGCCAGTCCATCGGGTTCTGCATTGAGATAAACATCCGTATGTTGAGAAATGCGTTCGCGGGGAATATCTTCGATCGTATAAGCCATACGAAAATAAGAAACTTCGGCGCGCTTGTGATTGGTGAGAATGGTCCCGAGCAAGGAACCGCTTCGGGCGACCTGACCCACATAAGTGGCAAAAAGGGCCATATCGCCAACCGTGAACGCGCCCGACTTCATTTTTTCCGCCACGAGAATCAGAATAACACCCGTGGCAACATGCCCCAGATTGAAATTGATCGAACTCAGAATTTGAGTGAAGAGATTATCGATAAGCGTAGAGATGCGGCGCGCATCATTGAGTTTCCGAAAATGGTCAATCACATGGGCTTGTGTGGTGGCAACTTTGACAGCGAGGATAGATTGAAACATCTCATTGATAAAATTGGTAGATCGCTCTGTTGCAACGCGCTGTGCGGTGCGGTATTTGTGAATATAGTTGCGGGCAAAATCCACAACAATAACCACACCTATCGCCGGTATAATCGTGATAAAAGTGATATAGGGATCAATTCTCGACATATAAAAAATGGCGAGCGCCGCAAATACGAGATTGCCCCACATGTGGATATATCGATTGAGGTATTGAATAATGCCCAATACATCGTCTCGAAATCGGTTGGTCACCTCGCCAGAGGCAGTGGAAATCTTTCCCGGATCTCGAACTTCCAGAATAGCAGTCATAAGATTTTTCCGCAAAAGCGTTTCAATAGCATACCACCAGCGCGGCCATGCAAAAGCCGAACCGAAAAGGGCAATGCGGTCGCCAACCTCAACAGCGACAAAAAGCGCGACAAGCGACCAGGCAGTGAACCCCGCCTCGGCCTGCCCGGTGAGCGCGTCAAAAAAGCCCTTCATAATAACGCCCGCGAGAAAGGGCGCAATATCGTCGATACCGCGAAAAAATATCGTAGTCAAAAAAAGTCCGGGACGAAACTTGAGCAGGCACCATGTCGTTTGACCCATCGTCATGCGATAAGTTCCTCCAGACCCGTATTGAGCAGGCGTGAAAACTGCGAATTTGGATCTGCGACGAGATCTGCGCGAAGGCCAAATTCCCCCACCTGCCCATTGTCGAGAATGAGGATATTATCCACGCGCTCTACAGTTTCAAGGCGATGCGCGATAATAATACCCGTGCGATTTTGCAACAGGTGTTCCACTGCAAAATTGATATTCTGCTCAGTTGCGGGATCGAGCCGCGATGAAGGCTCGTCCAGAATGACCAGGCCGGGGTCTTTGAGGAAAACGCGGGCAAAGGCGAGCAACTGGGCTTCGCCAGCCGAGAGACTGCCCGAGACGAGTTCGGTATCCAACCCCCCGGACAAGGACGCATACCATGCACCAAGGCCGAGTTCATCGAGTATAGCGACGATTTTCTTATCCGAAACACCGGGCCGAAAAAGGGTGAGATTATCGCGTACACTGGCATTGAAAAGTTGCACATCCTGCGTAACGAGACCGACATGCTGCCGCAAATCGTCGAGAAAAATATCCCGGATATTTTGATCCCCAATGCGAATTTGTCCGCGCTGAATATCGTAAAAGCGAAAGAGCAAGCGGGTAATCGTAGTTTTACCACTGCCCGTGCGCCCCAACAGACCGAGGGTCTTGCCCGGATCGAGCGAAAAGGAAATATTGTGCAAAACCGGATCGCCGGGGTTATACGCAAAATGGACATTCTCAAACGCAATGCCCAAAGTCATTAACTCGAGTTTACCAGAAGAAGCAGATAGTTTTTCATTCCCATCCCGAATGCGAGTCTGAATGCGGTGGAGTTCTTCAATGCGTTTAAGCCCGGCGGTTGCGCGTTGCAAATCGTTGATCTGCTGGCTAATTTGAAAAAGCGGTTCGCGCAACATCGACGTGTAGTGAAAAATGAGAAAAACCGCGCCAATTGTAAACGTACCCTCCCGATAAAGCCAGATACCCATGCCCATTGCAAGCGCGTAACCGAGCGCGAACATAATGCCGGTAATCGCACGCAATCCTTCGCTCATAATTTCGGATTTCTTCACGCGGGCAAAAACACCGTTATTGACCCCGTAAAACCGATTCACAGTGTAGTCGCCTGCGCCATTTGTGCGGATGTCTTCAAGACCGAGCAATCGCTCTTCGATAAAACCGTAAAGACGCGCATAACTTTCGCGTTCAGCCGTATAAATGGGCACCGCAATATTGCGTGTGAGATTAAAAACAATAAAAGCGAGAATCGAAAAAGCGGTCAGCGCTACACCCACGCGCCAATCTTCGCGGAAGACGAGAATGAGCACACCCAAAAGAAAAAATGAGCTTCCAATAACATGGATGACAAATTGGGAAAAAAAATTGGAAAGCGCCGTCGTATCCCCGTCAACCCGCTCGATCATCTCGCCCGGCGTGTGCGCGTGGTGAAAGCCCATATCCAGATTGAGACAGTGGTGCGCGAGCGTATTCCGCATCTGATTCGTCGCGCGCCAGCCCACATCTTGCCCCAAATAAGAACTCACAATCTGCACGCCCTGGCGAATAATGCCAATAGCGAGAAAGGCAATACCCGCCCATATCAGATTTTGCACAGCACCATCTGCCTGCGCCGTATCGATAAAATATCGGACGATTTGGGGATTGAGCAGATTGAGACCAATGCCGGTAAACATGAAAACGCCGAGAAAAACAACGCGCTTCCAATGGGGGCGAAGATAGCGTATCAGGAGGGTGGCATAATGCCTGAGAGGGACGCGTTCCAAGAGGATTCCCGAAGTGGGTGAAAAAAAATGGACATCCAAATCGCTCAAAGTTCTTGAAAATTAAGATGTCGCATGTTAATTTCCAAATGAAATTTAATCACTAACACTGTAATCCAACTTATCTTTTCGTGAAATGCCCTCCAAACTCATCCCCCTTCTAAAAAACACGGGCCTCGACATCCACTGGGAAAAATCCGCCTCAACCTTCCCTGGCGATCTTCCCTTTCTCCAGCCCGAAGCCATCCGCGAAAATGGCGCCTGGGCAAATCTTCCGCCCAACGCCATAGACTTCGCAATCCGCGCCGCCCAAAAAATCGCCACAGACCCCGACCTCGCGCTCATGGCCTGGCATGCCCATCGCCTCCTCTTCATCGACAAAAGCACCCAGAACTCGGCAACCCGCGACTGGCCCCTCCTCACCCCCGTACTCGGCAATTACGGCGGTGCCTTTTATCTCCTCATCGCGCTCTCGGGCATACCACAACTCCGCACCTACCACCAATCGCGCAACATACCCGAACACATCACCCGATTGACCTGCCGCGATACGTACGTCTGGGCGCAGCAATACCACGACATCGGCATTTTCAAAAACGATCGTTTCTTCCACCCGGGCAATCCTGGCGCATGGGGGCTATGCACGCGCATCTTGCCCTGGCTGCTCGGCCATCTCAACGGCGACCTCTACCGCATAGGACGCCTGCAATACAAAATCGGACCCTTCCGCCAGAAAATACGCGCGTACCGCCATCGCACCTCTACACATCTGTATCTCCTGTGCGAATCCGGATTGGAATTTCGCACCGACGGCAACTTTAACGGCGCAGGCGGAAGGGAAGATCCAGAGACCTGGACATCCGAACTCACCGAAACCTCAACCCATATCATCGGCAACCCCATACACCCCAACGGCCACGCACAACGCCAGCCGGTCAGCCTCCCGCGATCCCACTGGGATTGCGTCCTCACCGAAGGCGATCCCATCCTCGAAATTCACATCCCCGAAGACGGACCCATGGCATTTGAAAATTGCGGCGACTCCCTCCGCCAGGTCGCCGAATTCTTCCCCAAACACTTTCCCGACCGTCCCTTCAAAGCGATCTGTTGCACATCCTGGTTCCTCGACCCCACATACCAGAACTTACTCGCCAAAAATTCCAACATCGCTCGCTTCCAGCGCGAATGCTATCTCTTCCCACTCAACTCGCGCAGCAAATACAGCAGCCTCGACCGCATCTTCGGTCCCTATGTCCACGACCTCTCCACAGCCCCACGCGACAGCAGCATGAGAGCCGCAGTACTCGATCACATCGAAAACGGCGGCTGCCTCATCAGCGGAGGATGCCTCATCTGGACAGACCACCTCGACAAATGGGGCACCCAATTCTACCTCCATCAATCTTCTACTCCCCAAAGTTGACATCTCCCCAAACACATATTACCTTTCGCCCATGTCCAACACCCCCGACATCGCCGTTCAAAATCTCCGAAAAACTTATGAAGTGCCCCAACGAGAACCCGGATTGGGCGCAGCGATCAAAAGCCTTGTCTCGCGCACCACACGCTACGTCGAAGCTGTCAAAAACATCTCCTTTGATGTTGCCCCCGGCGAAATCGTCGGATTCTTGGGACCCAATGGCGCCGGCAAAACCACCACCCTCAAAATGCTCTCGGGCTTGCTCCACCCCACAGCCGGCGAAATCTCAGTCATTGGACACACGCCTTATGCGCGTCACAAAGACTTCCTCAACCGCATCACCCTGGTCATGGGCCAGCGCAACCAGCTCATGTGGGACATCCCCGTAGCCGATTCTTTTGAACGCAACCGCGCGATCTATCGGATTTCTCACAGCGAATACAACAAAACCCTCGACGAACTCAGCACCTTACTCGACCTGAGCGATTTGCTTTCCAAACCCGTGCGCAATCTCTCATTGGGCGAACGCATGAAATGCGAAATCGCCGCAGCCCTGCTCCATCGTCCACAAATTCTCTTCCTCGACGAACCCACCATTGGCCTCGACGTCACTATGCAACGCCGCATCCGCGCCTTCCTGGGCGAATACAACCGCCGCCACAGCGCCACTGTATTGCTCACCTCGCATTACATGGCCGATGTCGAAGCCCTGTGCAAGCGCGTCATTGTCATTCACCGCGGCGAACTGCTATTCGACGGCGATTTGAGCGCGCTCATCGAACGCTTTTCACCCCACAAAACCATAGTCGTTGATCTCGAAACCGAACGCGCCGACCTCTCCTCCTACGGCGAAGTCGTCACTGCCGAAGGCAACAGCATAACCCTGCGCGTACCCAAAACAAAAACCGCCGATGTCACCGGGAAATTGCTCGCCAACTTACCCGTCATCGACCTCACAGTTGAAGATCCACCCATAGAGGAAGTCATCGAACAGGTATTTTCAAATTGAAACATTATCCCACCATCTACTGGGCTTTTTTCAGGACCTCATTGCTCGAACAATTTCAATATCGCGCCGCCATGGCGATATGGATGATCGGCCGCATTATCGAACCCATCATCTACCTCACCGTATGGACGACAGTCGCCCATGCGCGCGGGGGCAGTGTGGGATCCTATTCACCTGCCGACTTCGCCGCTTATTACATCATCCTCATGCTCGTCAACCAATTCACCTTCTCCTGGATCATGCACATATACGACTTTCGCATTCGTCAGGGCGAACTCTCCAACTTCTTGCTCAAACCCATCCACCCCATCCACGCCGACATTGCCGAGAACATCGCGTACAAAGTCATGACCGCCATCATCATTTTTCCCACGGCAATATTGCTCTTCCTTCTCTTTGACCCCAACCTCGCCTTTCACATCCAGACATTCGCCATCTTTTTACTCGCACTGGGCATGGCGTTCTTCATGCGATTCTTCATCGAATGGACCCTCGCCCTCGTCGCCTTCTGGACCACGCGCAACGAAGCCATCAATCAGATGTACTTCACACTCGGCCTATTTCTCTCTGGACGCATCGCACCCATCGACCTGCTACCGGGTGCCATCCAGACCCTCGCCGACGCGCTCCCCTTTCGCTGGGCTATTGCATTTCCCGTCGAACTCATGCTCGGTCGTCTCTCACAAGAACAAATCTGGAACGGATTCACCATGCAAGCCATCTGGCTACTCGCGGGTTTTCTGTTAATCCAACTCACCTGGCGGTCAGGCGTCAAAAAATACTCGGCAGTTGGATCATAGGTACCTTACCCATGTACTACTTAAAACTAATATGGACCTTCTTCCGCATTGGCGTCCTCAACGAAATGGCCTATCGCGTGAACTTCTACGTCCAACTCCTGCAATCCCTCCTCAGCCTGGGCACAGCCATCGCGGGCCTGGCAATCGTGTTTTCACACACCGATACCCTCGGCGGATGGCGAGCCGTAGATATCCTCGCCCTGCTCGGCGTATTTATGTTCGTAGGCGGCGTGATTGGCATGGTCATAAATCCCAGCATGAGCCAGCTCATGGACGATGTGCTACGCGGCCTATTCGACTACACCCTCATCAAACCGTGCGACGCACAATTCCTCGCCAGCATCTCGCAAATCCGCTTATGGCGGCTCACCGATATTCTACTCGGCGCGGGCGTGCTCATCGTCGCGCTAATCTATCGGGGACTCGATATTGGTCCGCGAGAAGCCCTCGCCTTCGCCTTTGTTCTCTGCACGGGAGGCAGCATCATCTACAGCTTCTGGCTCATGCTCGCCACCCTCACCTTCTGGTTCTTGCGCATCGAAAACATCCTCCACATCTTCCAGAGCATGTACGAAGCTGGCCGCTGGCCCATTGGCATCTACCCACACTGGCTGCGCTATATCCTCACATTTCTCGTACCCGTGGCATTTGCCATCACAGTACCTGCCGAAGCACTCTCAGGTCGCCTGACACCCGAAAGCATGATCACATCTGGCCTGCTGTGTGCCTTCCTCCTCGCCTTTTCGCGCTGGTTCTGGAAACGCGGCCTGAAAAATTACTCCGGCGCATCGGCATAATAGTCGTGCCCGTTTGACTTTCCAGATTCTATCGGCTATTTTACACCCTGCTCTCAACACCAGACAATACACACAAGGAGTTTCACAATGGCGTACCAACTTCCCGAACTCGCCGAACCCGAAGCACCTGTAAAGAACGAAGTCGTACTCATTGCCAACGGCGACCTGCGCCTATCTGCCAACCAGATGTGCTGGCCCGCACAAGAAGCAATGGAAAAAACCATCACAGCCGCAATCCAGCGCGAAGGATGGAAAGTCCGCCGCGGACACCCCTACAAACAAGACGAGGAACACGGCTTTATCGGATCGCAAAAAGAGGGCATGGCCGTCTTCAAAAACATCCATCCCGACGCCCCCCTCATCGTAGCCGAAGCCGTCTGGCAATACAGCCACCACGTGCTTCACGGACTGATCTCACACCGCGGCCCCATCCTCACCCTTGCAAACTGGTCCGGACAGTGGCCCGGCCTCGTCGGCATGCTCAACCTCAACGGCTCCCTCACCAAAGCCGGAGTTGAATACAGCACCCTTTGGAGCCTGGACTTTACCGACGACTTCTTCAAACGCGGCCTGCGCGAATGGCTTACCAGCGGCAGCGTCACCCACGACACCTCCCATGTGCGCGACGCCAACACCTTCCGCCTGCCCGAAGCCGAAGCGCAACTCGGACAGGCACTGGCCGAGCAACTCCAGCGAGAAAAAGCCATTATGGGTGTCTTTGACGAAGGCTGCATGGGCATGTTCAACGCCATCATCCCCGACCACTTGCTCAATCCCACAGGTGTCTTCAAAGAACGCCTCTCACAATCTGCTCTATGGGCAGAAATGCAAACCGTCACAGATGCAGAAGCCAGCGCTGTTCGCGCCTGGCTCGAAGGCAAGGGCCTCACCTTTGTCACCGGTACAAATGCCACCGATGAACTCACCGACGACCAGATCGCTATGCAATGCAAAATGTACATTGCCGCCGTACGTATAGCCGATGACTTTGGTTGCGCCACCATTGGCATTCAATATCAGCAGGGCCTCAAAGACCTGTGCCCGGCATCTGATCTGGTCGAAGGCATTCTCAACAACGCAGATCGCCCCCCGGTCAAAGCGCGCGCCAATGGTCAGATCCTCTACGAAGGTGAGGCACTCCCGCATTTTAACGAAGTCGATGAATGCGCGGGCCTCGACGGCCTGATCTCCAACCGCATCTGGAAAGCACTGGGTCAACCCCCCGAAAACACCTTGCACGACCTGCGCTGGGGCGAACACTACCGGGAAAATGGCATCGACGACTACGTATGGGTCTTCCTCATCTCTGGCGGCGCACCGCCCGCACACTACATCGACGGGTACAAAGGCACCTCTTCCGAACGCCAGCCCAACATGTATTTCCCACTCGGCGGTGGCACCTGCAAAGGCGTGAGCAAGCCCGGCGAAATCGTCTGGAGTCGCATCTTTGTTCAAAATGACGAACTGCACATGGACATTGGTCGCGGTGGCGTCGTCGAACTCCCACAATCAGAAACCGACCGCCGCTGGCGTGCCACCACCCCGCAGTGGCCCATTATGCACGCTGTCACCTACGGCATCTCCCGCGACCAGATGATGGCACGCCACAAAGCCAACCATATCCAGGTCGCATATGCCCAATCAGCACAGGCCGCCAACAACGCGCTGGCCGTAAAAATTGCCATGATGCAAGCATTGGGCGTCAAAGTTCATCTGTGTGGCACAAATAATGGATTGGTGGATTGACATGAACCGTGTTCGTATTGGCGTTATCGGCGTCGGCAATATCGCCCGCAACTACCATTTACCCCCTGTACACGCACTTCCAAATGCCGAACTCGTTGCCGTTGCAGACCTCGACGAATCGCTCAGATTAAGAGCACAGAAGCAATTCGGCTTTCGCGATGCGTACACAGATTATCGCCGCATTTTAGACCGCGACGACATTCACGCCATCATGCTCCTCACCCGCGTGAATACACGCACTGAAATCATTCCCGCAGCCCTCGAAGCGGGCAAACACGTCTTCACGCAAAAGCCCTTTGCACTGACAAATGAAGACGCCGAGTTTCTTGCCCGGATAGCCAAACGCACGGGCAATCGCCTCGTCTGCAGCTTCATGCATCGCTACTTTTCGCATACCCAGGGGGCGCGTCAAATCCTGAAAGAGGGCAAAATCGGCCGCCTTGAAATGGTGCGCCATCGCAACTGCATCGGCAGTCATTACGACAACGCCGTCCGCCTGTGGGGCGGCGTCCTCGACATCGGCACACACGGCATAGACGTCATCCGGTATCTCACCGAACAAGACGTCGTCAAAGTGCAAGCCATGATGGACCCCTATCTCACCAATGCAAACCTGCCGATAGACCCCACCATCAACCGCCCCAATGAAACCGTAGCCATCATGAATTTCGAAATGTCTGGCGGCACCCTCGTCACCTTTGAAATGCACTGGACCCAACGCGGTGGCGCAGGAGGCTATTACGCCGAACACTACGGCGATGGCGGCTCAATGTTCATCAAACATCCCATTGCGCCCGCAACCCTCGTTTACACCCAGGGCCACAAAGGAGACTGGATTCAACCCGACCTCGAACAGCATCCCAAAGGCCACCTGCACCACAAAATCTTCATAGACGACATCCTCAACAACACCTTTGAAAGTGCCACCCCCGAAGACGCCGTGGCCACCGTAAAAATTATCAACGCCGCTTATGAGGCAGCACAAACCGGAAAAACAATCACCTTAGGCTAAAAAAAGGACATAGTACCATGAGAATCGCGCTCGTCATCCGACCATTCACCAACGAAAACCTTCAAACCGCGCTTCAAATGGGCGTGGAAGATGTCGTAACGGTCTTACCCAATGCGGACCCCGTCTGGGATTATCTCGCTATCTTGCGCCACAAAAAACGCATTGAAGACCAGGGCTTGCGCTGGTCTGTGGTCGAATCTGTTCCCATCTCGGACAATATCAAACTGGGCCTTGAAGACCGCGACCGGGAAATCGACAACTACTGCCAGACCATTCGCAACCTCGGCGCAGCGGGCATTCCCGTAATGTGCTACAACTGGATGGCTGTCTTTAACTGGATGCGCACCTCTATGACCACCCGCACGCGCGGCAATGCCCTGACCAGCACCTACGATCACAGCGACCTGGAAGACGCGCCACCCATCACAGACTATGGCGACATCACCGAAGAACGCCTCTGGGAAAATCTCGAATACTTCCTCAAAAGAGTGATACCCGTTGCCGAAGAAGCCGGCGTCAAACAGGGCCTTCACCCCGACGATCCCCCGCTCTCGCCCATTCGCGGCGTTGCCCGCATCATCACCAGCCCCGAAGCCTATGACCGCGTCATCTCTTTTATCCCCAGCGAATACAATGGCATCACCTATTGCCAGGGCAACTTCAAAGCCATGGGTGCCGATATTCCAGCCACCATACACCACTTCAAAGACCACATCCACTTCGCCCACTTCCGCGACCTTCACGGCCAGGTACCCACCTTCTCCGAATCCTTTCACGACGACGGCGACACCGACATGGCAGAAGCCATTCGCGCGTACAAAGCAATTGGATTTAAGGGCGTCGTCCGCCCCGACCACACGCCCACCTTTGCAATTGACCAAGAGGATATAGGCGGCTATAACTTCCTCGGACGGCTCTATGCCGTCGGTTATATGCGCGGGCTAATACATGGAACAGACTAATCAATAAAAAAAGGCTGCGATCATTTGACCGCAGCCTTTGGTGTATCTGGTGGGAGA
>JAPPAB010000048.1 GCA_026705765.1 Gemmatimonadota bacterium | reverse complement strand
CCAATACGCGCGGTCGTCTGAATGCGGGTACGTATATCTGGGCGATTGAGTCGCACCATCCCTCGAGTGAGGGTCAGATCCAGAAGGGCCTGTTTGTGATTGTCAATTGATCATCTATTTACAACTTGAAGTATAAAGCACGTCCATTTAAAAATGGGCGTGCTTTGTTTTACAGACTTTAACAGAGTCTTACAATTTTCGTACAGAAAATGGGGAACGAGAGGACCCGTGTGTGAATCTAAGAAATGTCAGAAGGGAGGTTTTTTAAACCGTCCTCGGGAGGGGAAAAGGAGAGACCATGAAGAGGATTGTGCAGTTGTTTTTGTGCGTTGTATGTCTTGCCATCAGTACACAGGCGTATGGGCAGGGTGCGGTACGGGGTACGGTGCGCGATGCTTCCAATGGCGAGACGTTGCCGAATGCCAATGTTGTGATTGACAGTTTGCACATTGGTGTGGCGACGGATAAGGCCGGTTATTTTGTGATTGGGAATCTGTCGCCGGGGTCGCACAGGGTTTCGGCGAGTTATATCGGCTATGAGAGCCGGTCTGTTCAGGTCGTGGTTATACAGGGCGAGACTGCGCGGATTGTGATTGAGTTGGAGCCTGCGGAATTGATGGGTGAGGAGATCGAAGCCATAGGCGAGCGCGTGGCGCCGACTGAGGTGACGCCTGTGAGTGCGTTTGGCACGCGGGTGACAGAACTGGCGCGCATTCCGACGGTGGGGCAGCCCGATTTGATGCGCGGGATTCAATTGCTTCCGGGCGTGCAGGCCGCGAGTGAAAATTCCGCGGGTTTGTATGTGCGCGGGGGGACGCCGGGGCAAAATTTGATTCTGTTAGATGATGTGGTGGTCTATAATCCGAATCATTTGTTTGGGTTTTTTAGCACGTTTAATCCCGATGCCTTGAAGGATGTCACACTGATTAAGGGGACGTTTCCCGCGCGGTATGGCGACCGCTTGTCGAGTGTGCTGGATATTACAAATTTGGATGGCAACAGGAAGTCTTTTGATGCGCGGGCGTCCATGGATTTGATCAGTGCCGGGTTGACGGTTGGCGGGCCAGTGGGCGATCGCGGTTCGTGGATGTTTTCGGGGCGGCGCACGTATCAAGAGGTTTTAAATTCGCCTCTGTTTGATCATATCGTGGATGAGATGTTCAGTACGCGCATTGGCACCATTGGCACGGCTCCAGTTACTGGTGGTGGGCCGGGGGGATTGAGAGGCGGTGGCTTTGGGGGACGGCAAGGTGGGGGACGCTTTGGGCAGGCGCGGTTCAATTTTCAGCAGCAGACGAGCGATTTTGGGCAGGATTACGGGTTCTACGATACGAATTTCAAGCTGAATCTGGATGTGTCTGACAATGACCGGGTTTCGGTGAGTGGATATATGGGCAATGATGCGCTGAATCTGTCGCTGCCGTCTTTTCGAGAGCAGACGCGCGATCAGCTCATGGATTGGGGCAATCGGATTGCGCGGTTTAAGTGGTTGCATCTATACACGGATAATTTGATCGGTAATGTGCAGGTTTCGGCGAGTCGATACTTGTCCAATTTTGATGTTGCGACCAATCAAAACGAGGCTGCCAATAGTGATCAGGCAGGGCAAGGTGGAGGCGGGCGGCGCGGTTTTGCATTGAATCGCAATAATGAGTTGAATGATTTGACGGCCAAGTTGACGTTTGATCTTTATTCGGGTCCTTTTCACACGACGCGCGTGGGTGCCCAGTTTACATCGTATGACGCTTTTTACAAGCAGGGCGTGGGAGATTCGACCCGGTCACAGATTAATACGTCGTCTTTTTATCAGACGGGTTTTCTCGAGCATACGATGCGTTGGGGACGTCTGGAGTTGACGCCTGGGGTGCGGGTGAGTCATTTTCAAAGTGGCAATTATACCCGATGGTCTCCGCGCGTGGCGGGTTTGTTTCAATTGGATGACAGGATCGCGTTTAAGGGCGGTTGGGGCATTTATCACCAGTTTGTCAATTTGATTTCGATTGAGGCCAATACTTATACGACGGATATGTGGTTGCCGGTGGATGAGACTTTGACGCCGGGGAAAGCCGTTCACAATGCGTTTGGCCTTATGTTGACGCCGGGCGAAAGCTGGCAGGTTGATCTGGAGTTTTATCACAAGGATATGGACGATCTGGTGGAGTTTCAGTCCCAGGTCCGTCTGAGCAATTCGACGCCGCTGTCTGATTTGTTCGCCACTGGTTCGGGAAGATCTTATGGTGGGGAGTTTTTGCTTCGGAAGACTGAGGGGCGTTTGAAGGGTTGGATTGGCTATACGTTGAGTAAGACAGAGCACACTTTTGCCGCTTTGAACCAGGGCAATTCGTTTCCGCCAAAGTACGACCGGCGCCACGATGTTTCTGTTGTGACGGATTATTATCTGGGTAGGGGCTGGAATCTGAATGCCAATTGGGTTTATGGTACGGGGCAGGCATATACGCTTCCGGAGGCGCGCTATGAGGTGCAGCAGCCAACGGGGCAGTCCATTCCCTATGTGCATGTGTCAGAAAAGAATGCCTATCGATTGCCAGCTTATCACCGCATGGATCTGGGTATTACGCGCGATTTCAGGTGGGGCGGCGTTGGTGGGCAGCTGGTGTTCAGTGTGTTCAATGTCTATAATCGACGCAATGTGTGGTATCGCTCGTTTGATGCGACTGAGCCGGAGATTCAGGTGCAGGATGTGCTTCTGCAGCCGATTTTGCCGAGTGTTGGTTTTCGTTTTAATATGTGAGAGAGGATCCTGGGATGAGAAAAATACAATGGATATTTTGTTTTGTTCTCGGTCTTGGTGCTGGGGGTTGTAGCACGGCGCCGACTGAGTCGTTGGGGGAGTTTCGAGAGACGGTTTATGTCGAGGGTTTTTTGCGGGCGGGGAGCCCTGTGTCCGATTTGTTTGTGGGTACGACCATGCCGCTTTCCAGTGTGTATGATCGGGAGGCGAGTGCGCTGTCCGATGCGCTGGTGACGATTGAGGTGGATGGGGTGTCGTACGAGTTGTCACCTGTGGTGGATAAGCCGGGTTATTACGAGCAGTCGGATTTGATTATTGAGTCTGGTAAGACCTATCATCTGTCTGTTACGACGGGGTTGGGTACGGCGACAGCGCAGACGACGGTGCCGGTTGCACCGCAGGTTTCGGGTGCGTCTTCGTTGCTGATTGGGGGCGATGCGTATCGGGTTACATGGGAGGGGGAGACAAAGGGGGGATATGTTACGACGCGCAAGTCTGTGGAACTGTTGGAGCAAATTCCGCTGGCGACTCAGTTTGGAAGATTTGGCGGGGGTTTTGGCGGCGGAGTAGATACCACAGGGCTGGGCGCGTTGCGGGATAGTATTGCCCGGGCAGATCAATGGCGTTTTTTGCAGGGGCGCTCGTTGTCCTTAAATCCGAGACAGTTTTCGTATTATGGTATATATTCATTTCTGGTCTATGCGCTGGATGAGAATTACGGCGATTATTTGATTTCGAGCGCGCAGGATGAAGCGGCGTTGGATGAGCCACAGTTTCATGTGAAGGGGGGTATTGGTTTGTTCGCTTCTATGGCCGCGGATTCTGTGGTTTTTCGGGTGGAGTGATTCCTCGTCCCTAACGCAAAAGCCGCTCGTTTGAGCGGCTTTTTTTGTTCCTGATGGTGTTTAAGCCGTCTCTTCAGTCGGGTCGGGTGTCTGGTTTGTGTTGTTCTCGGCAAGGGCTGTCAGTCCACCAATGGCTCCCAAGTTCATTGATTCCAGGGCAGAACTCGGTACGATTACCAGAGAGCCTTTTTCTTTTAGTCCTTCAAAGAGCATGTTCATACCGCGCAGTTGAAGGGCGACGGGGTTATTGTGATAGTTTTCGCTGGCTTGGGAGAATTTTTCTGAGATTTCGGTTTCGGCTGTGCCCAGGATGATCCGGGCCTGGCGTTCTCTTTCTGCCTGGGCTTGCTTGCTCATGGCGTCTGCGAGATCGGGTGGTATGACGATGTCTTTGATGCCGACACTTTGACAGGTAATGCCCCAGGAACTGGTCGTTTCGTCGAGGGCCTGTTGCAATGCTTCGGCGATCTTTTCTCGATTTTGCAGGAGATCTGCCAATTCGTGTTTGCCGATGATGTCGCGCAGGCCAGTCCGGGCGACGAGTGAGACGGCGTATTCGTATTCCTGCACTTCGAGGGCGGCTTTTTCAGCATCCCAAACGGTCCAATAGACGACGGCATCGACATTGACCGGGACAGTGTCTTTTGTCAGTGTAGAGTCGGCTCTAATGTCAGTAACCCGGACTCGCTGGTCGATATATTTATCGACCCGGTCGATGATGGGAATGATGAGAAACCAACCGGGACCTTTTAATCCAATAAATTTTCCCATACGCAAGACCACGGCTTTTTCCCACTGGTCAGAGATTTTCAATGTGGCGGCAATGAATAGCGTAGCAGCCAGTCCGATCAGAGCAATGGTTAAAGAAATCAGGTCCAGATAGAGCAGGATTGCGTTTGCCAGTGTGAAGATGAGGAAAATGAAGATCGAGACGAGATTGATATGCTTGTTCAGGGGAATTTTATCGTTCATGGTCTGCTCCTTCGTCGTTGTTGTAGTTCTTTGATCAAGTCTGCAAGGTTGAATCCATAGGCCGCGGCGATGCTCTGGAATTCATTGCATATACCAGTCAGCTTTTTTTCTTTTTCGTTGTCGGGAATCTCTACTTTTACTGGCGCAATAAATGTTCCGGATCCCTGCTGGGTTTCCAGAATATTTTTGATTTCCAGTTCCCTGTAGGCTTTGCTGATGGTGTTGAGGTTGACCTTGAGTTCTACGGCCAGCGCGCGAACGGTGGGCAATTGGTCTCCTACATTCAATTTGCCAGCAGCAATGCCATAACGAATCTGGTCAATGATCTGGCGATAGAAAGGGATACCACTTTTGGGGTCTAATTCAAAATTCATCTTGGGATTATACCTCACGTTTTAGAATACGCTTGTCATATCGTCTTATTGTCATAGTAAAATATGACAATGTGACAAGTGATTGTCAAGGGGAATTTCTATTTTGAAGTATTTCGGGTAGGGTGATCCAGCGTCAGGCGTCTGTTTCCGATGGCGTTTCTTGACGCGCCATGCGGATGCCCTTTTGTTCGTCAACGCTGCGCAAGAGGAGGCCGCCTATGATGAAGAACAGGCCCACGGTTGCCATGCCGTAGCGCTGGGATCCAAAGGCTTGTGTGATGACGCCCATGAGGAGGGGACCGAGAAATGCGGTGGCTTTTCCCGAGAAGGCGTAGAAGCCGTAGAATTCGGTTTCTTTGTTTTGGGGGACAAAACGCCCCATGAGGGACCGACTGGCCGATTGGTTTGGTCCGGCAAATAAGCCGACGAGAATGCCCGCGACCCAGAACCAGATTTTTTCCTGGGGTACGACGGCGATGATCGCTGCGATGACGAATCCGACGAGGGTGATCTGGATGGTGAGTTTGCCGCCCAGGCGGTCGTCCAGGTACCCAAAACACCATGCGCCGATGCCGGCTGCGATGTTGACGATGATGCCGAAGAAGAGGACTTCTTCAAATGTGAATCCAAATGTGCCTGCCGCATAAATGCCGCCAAATGCAAAGACGGTGATCAGGCCGTCGTTATAGACGAGGCGTGCGAGCAGGAGTTTGAAGATTTCCCGGTAGCGCTGGAGTTCGCGGAAGGTTTGGAGGATGCGTCGGTAGGACGCGGTCAAACTGAGTTTGTCGCCGGTTTGTCGCGCAGGTGTTTGGGGTAAATAGAAGAGGGCTGGGAGGCTGAAGATGGCAAACCAGATTGCAACGCCGATGTTTGTCGCCCGGATGTGTGCATGGGTTTCTTTGGTGAGGCCAAACCACGGGGTTTCTGCGGATACAAAGCCGACCATGAGGACGGCCATTGAGAGCAGGCCCCCGAAATATCCCACGCCCCATGCCTGTCCCGATATGCGACCGATGCGTTCGGGTGGGGCAATGTCTGGCAAGAAGGCGTTGTAAAATACGATGCCCATTTCAAAGCAGATACAGGCGATGATGTAGAGGGTTAGTGCATAGATGGCTTGCCCTTGTTGCGGGAAATAGAGCAGGGCGGTGAAGATGACGGCGAGAAATGTGAAGAATATTAAAAAGCGTTTGCGATATCCGCCCTGGTCAGAGAGCGCGCCGAGGGGTGGTGATAGCAGTGCGACGACGAGCATGATGATGCCGACGCCGCGAGACCATAAGGCGGTGCCTATGATTTCATTTTCAGCGATGACTTTGGTAAAGAACGCCGCGTAGATAAATGTGGTGACGTTGTTGGCAAAGGACGAGTTCGCAAAGTCATACATCATCCACGAGATGATGGTTTTTCGGTGGGTGGTTTTGGGCATGGTGAAGTGAGAAGTAGGAAGTGTGAAGTGATAGGACCCGTCATCGCGGCATGGTCCCCTGCTTAAATCATGCAGGGGCATGCTTGAGCCACGATCCAGAAGTTTTTGCCTGTCGTTAACGCCAGTAATCCAGTAAAATCAATACTTGTAATAAACGATCAATCCCCAACCAAAGGTTGAAAATCCTCACTTTCCATCGGTTCATATCCATCCCAACGACCGCACATTTCAACCAAAACGCGCTGTGTCATCGGAGAAGGTGGGGGATTGACCCTCACCACATGCGCCATGTACTCACCGGGCGATTCGGTCATTGCCCTCGCCATCTCGGAAACGAGATAACGCGGGGTCCAGCCAATCATGTGGTAGTCCGTTGTCTGGAGTTGCACGGCCAGACCAGTCACTGGATTGGTCAGTTCCAGTGTTACATAAAGTTCTTCTCCCGGCTTCAGCGCATTCAGTCGTTCTTGCGCGGGGAGGCTTGTGTGTCGCCATCCGTGCAGGAAAAATCGACAGACAAAACTTCCATCTTTGGCTTTGACCAGTTTTGGAAAGACCTCGTAATCGTCGGTTACCCGATAGCCACCGCTTACCGATAGCATCTCGAATGGATCGGCACTTTCAGGTAGGTCAAGTCGCTGAACATGATCGGCGAAGTCCGGTCTGTTCGGTTTCATAACCCGGTTCTGGAACAGGTAAAATAGTGCTGAGGATCGGTAATCTCTATGCAGTTGAGGAAAGCTTGGAAGGGGCGGATATTTCAACTCTTGCTGTGCCCGGGCAGCCCCGCCCGTATAGCGGAAACGATACTCCGGAAGCTCGACATCTGCATCCAGCCGACCAATCGGGAACCATTGATGGCTCCGTACTTTGTCCTGCCACGCCAGGAATAAAGTTTTTGTGCTCATATCAGATAAGTCTCCTCAGTTGTTCACAATTATAGTTCATCAGCGCAATCGCGAATGTGCGGGCTGAGGACGTCATCCAATCAGTGGGTACGCGATTCACAATTTTAGACAAAGAATCCTTGTCGAATTTCTCCAGTTTCAAAATTGCAGAATGAAAAAGGTCTGGATAGGTGGGGGCCGCACGTCGTACTAACTCCAGCGGACTGGAGCCATGTCGCTCGTCTTCTGACCAGTAAATTGCACCGCGTCCTCTTTCCGCATAGTCTCCTACGCGATTCTCGACCATCAGCCTATCGCGGCGTTCATCCCGAAGTTCCCGGCCCAGCGATGATGCGTGGTCATAAGAAGGTGCTATGAAACCCCTCCCTTCATCACCTGCCCGCCGCCGAAGTATGCCCCAGTTCTCGTGATGACGGTCTGTGTTACCAATTATAGCATCCAGTACTAAATACTCCGCGAATAAGAGTTTAGCATTTTCGGTAGCTTCGGGTTGCTCGAAGATGCGCTCCAGTGCCAGCCAAATATTCTTCAGTGTATGATGCGAATGGTGGAATCTCACCGTTGGATCGTAATCCTCTATCGTTATTTCCAACAACTCATTACCGTGGAACAACTCCCGACCCCCAAGAGCAAACGATTCTGTCACCGAACCGCGCTCACCTTGAAACTCCGCCAATTCTACCTTCGCGTGTGTAATCCCTATCACAGAGGCAACCTCGGCGGCTATCTTCTCTGCCCAGTGTTCTCCTGTGTTTGGTCGAGGGTGCTTGAATAGCCAGTTTGTATTATCATCAGGCTTACTATACCAGAACTTCGTTTTACCCCCCATTTCCTCAGGGTTAATAACCCATTCTGGTTCTACTATAACTATTGGGTATTCGTCAGACATGCGTCAGTTCCGATTCTCTATCAACATACGCAATGCGCCTACACCTGCACAATTCGCCAGGCTGTCAGTATCATGAAAATACCCCGTACTCAATTCGTCCCGAAGCGTTGAAACGCCGCTATACAATAAATGTAGCGAATCATGCGAAATCTTGCCACCCTTGCCCATCTATATGGGTAGATATATTCTATTTTAAATGTCGTTGTACATTTCAGGATCTGGATCAATTTCTACGACTTTACCATCGCGCATGACCACAACTTTGGTGCCGGTCTGATGCGCGATTAAATGTGCGCGTTTGGCGGCGCGTATGAGCGCGGCGGGTGTCGCTTGCATGTCGGGGTCGTCCAGTTTGGACACAGGGATTTGATGTTTTTCTTTTTTCATTTGTTGTGTCCTGTGATTTCAGGAACGATAACTGAACAAACTCTTTATTTTATTCAGTTTGCCAGGCGGGTAGAGGGTGTGGCCTATAAATCTCTGCAAGCTGGTCTTATGCAAGATTGTCGTGTCGCCGTGGCTGGCGTCCTGGTCAATTAGTGTAGAGGGAACATCCTCCCAGTTGAATGCACGTCTCCCAAAGGCATCGCGTGGTTCCCAGACGATGATTTTCTCTCCGTCAATTGTCCATCCTTTGGATGCCTCGCCTTCTTTTTTTACATAGGACGCCGGACGCAATAGGCTTTCGAGGGCTGCTTTGACTCTGTCGTATCGCTTTTCCGCATAGTTTTGCCAGGTTACTTTGCGACACCATTGGGGCGGTGTTTTGCCTGTTCCTTCAGATATGATGTCGCTTATAACCTGAGATGAAATTGCTAACCAATCATCTGGGAGGTGTCCAGGGTCAATGCGATCCATAATTTCTGCGAGGTATCGTTTATAGAGATGTCCCGTCAGACTGTTACGTATCTTCTGTACATCGCCTTGCAAACGCTGCCGGGTTTCCTCTTCGTGAGAGGGTAGCGCAGTTGTGGTGTATATCATCAGGCTGCGTTTAACGATTTCGTCGGGAAATGATTGGGGTTCCGCATTCATTGCGAGTATAAAGCACGGATATTCGGAAACTGGGGGTTGTAATTCCTCTTTGATCATATCCTTGCCGTACTGGTTGAAGGCGCGTTGTCCTATATCATCAAACACAACGGGAAAGCGTTTGTACGACGCCTGCAATCCGCGAAGTCGGTCCGTTGTTCATAGGTGGGGTTTCTTGAATTTCTATTTCTGACCGCGTTATTTTCTCATCGGGTAGCTCGATTTCGTCTGATGCGGAGTCTCGGATGGTGTTGAACATATTATTGTAGTGTTCATAGGCTTTCTCATCATTGTCGAACATGACCAGTGTCTCTGGTTGATCGCCGGAAAATGCCCGTTCCGAGAGGTTGGCGGATCCGATTATTACTCGTTTTCGGCCATCAGGATTGGATAGCAGGTAGAGCTTTGCGTGGGCTATGGACTTTCTCAAAACTCTGAAGTGAGCTTGTCCCGAATGTACTTTTTCGAGAATTTGTATGTGCCGTTCGTCTTTGAGGTTCATGATTGCGGCGCGAGTATCGCTGACCACTGTTTTCTGAAACGCGAGAATGTCTTTCATATCGCGGATAATGCCTTCATAGCCGAATACACATTCGAAGGTCTTGAAAGCGTATTTATCGAGCATTCTCAGGATGGCATCCACGCTTACTGAATAGGTCAACACCCGCAAGCTGTCGAATCCATCGAATACGTCCCAGTCAAATTTCTTCTCTGAATTGAATCTCGCGCTGACCACACGAAGGCCACTTCCGTCATCCATTCCAAATGACATCTGGCTCTCGCTGGGGTCGTCGAATAGCATGTTCTGTCGGGTATCCATGTTTCTAATTCTCCGTTGATACACACATCACTTTTGCGATGTGCCTGCACACCAGGCTGCCAGCATCATGAAAATATCTCGTACTCAATTCCTCACATAAATTTTTTAATTTCTCCGCTTTTCAGGCGTGCAAAATACGAACCCATTTCATGCTTGACGATGGGTGCCAGGAAATACAGCCCCAAAATATTCGGCACACAAATCAAAAACACCAGCGCGTCGGAAATATCCAGCAGGGGCCCCAATTGCACCATGCATCCCAAAACAACACAGAGGCAAAAAATGATTTTGTACACGTTTTGCCTGTGTGCGCTTTCACCAAACAAATAGGTCCAACCTTTTAATCCATAATAGGACCAGGAAATCATCGTGGAAAAGGCGAATAGCACAGCGGCAAAAGCCAGCGGAATGGGAAACCACGAAAATTGTCGCTCAAAGGCCACAGACGTCATGGCCACGCCCGTTGCGTCGCCAGCAAAATCGGGTGCGATAACCTGCGTTGTGGCAATGACCAGAGCGGTGATCGTGCAGATGACGATGGTATCAATAAAAGGCTCCAACAACGACACAATCCCTTCTGTGATGGGCTCGTTTGTCTTGACCGACGAGTGGGCGATGGCAGCCGATCCAATGCCGGCTTCATTGGAGAACACCGCGCGTTGGAAGCCGATAATCATCGTTCCCACCACGCCGCCAGCGACACCTTCGCCGGTGAATGCACCCCCAAAGATGTTGCCGATGGCGACGGGCAGTGCCGATGCGTTGAGCAGAATCGTGATAAGAGAAAAAAAGCAGTAAAGGACTGCCATAGAAGGGACGATTTTTTCTGTAACTCTGGCGATAGACTTAATCCCTCCGATAATCACGGCAAAGACCACTGCGCCCAAAATAATGCCGACCAGCCAGCCCAATCCGTCCAGCATTCCGCCGGTCATGTGGTTGAGTTGCACATACGCCTGATTGGATTGAAACATGTTGCCTATGCCCAGTGCGCCTATTGAAATCCCCATCGCGTAAAAGCCGCCGATCAGTTTGCCAAAGTTGTCCATGCCGCGGGCTGAAAATCCTTTTCTGAGGTAGTACATCGGGCCGCCCGACACCGAATGGTCCGGGTTTTCATTTCGGTATTTGACGCCCAGCGTGCATTCAATGAACTTCGTGGACATGCCCAAAAAGCCCGCCACAATCAGCCAAAATGTCGCCCCTGGTCCGCCAACGGTTACCGCTACTGCGACGCCACCGATGTTGCCGATGCCGACAGTTCCCGCCACTGCTGTGGCCAGTGCCTGAAGGTGGGAGACTTCGCCTTTGCTGTTGGGGTCGGTGTAATCGCCGCGCACCAGTTGGAGGGCATGCTTGAAGCCGCGGATACCAATGAAGCCGGTGTAAAAAGTAAAAAATACTGCGCCAGCGACAAGCCACAACACCACCAATGGCAACTCCGCGTCAGCCACGGAAATTTTAAAAAAGACAAACTGGCCAATCACCTCCGCAATTGGCGCAGTGGCATTGTTAATGGTCTCGTCAATTTCTAATGCCTTCATAGCCGAATACACATTCGAAGGTCGTGAAAGCGTATTTATCGAGCATTCTGACGATGGCATATACGCTTACTGAATAGGTCAACACTCTCCGTTGACGCAGGCATCAATTTGCTAATTCAGCCAGGAGTTTTCGCCCCTTGGCTGTCAATCGGTACTTCTGCTTGCTGCTCGTCGGCTTGTCGGGAACGGTCATTTCCACGAGTTCTGCAGAGATTGCCGGGCGAATGTAGTTGTTGCATCCAGAATAATCTCCAGCATGAACGCAATGAATGGCGTGCTTTCGCCTTCTGACGAACTCTGTCTGATGGCTTTGTAGTAGTCGCTTTGTCGGGCATGGACCAGGCTTTCTACGGAGATGTGGGCGAACAGGGGTTTCCAGCGGGTCAGTATGAGGGTTTGCCAGAGTCGTCCCATCCGTCCGTTGCCATCTTCAAAGGGGTGAATGAACTCAAATTCGTAGTGGAAGACCGAACTGGCGATTAGTGGGTGCTCATCGGTGCTGCCCAGCCATGCCAGCAAGTTTGCCATGAGTTGTGGCACGCGACTGGGAGGCGGGCCGATGTGATGGACTTCGCCGCCGCCCATAACGCCAATGTCTTTGCGGCGATATTGTCCGGGCGCATCTAATAGACCGATCATCAGGATTTCGTGAGCACGCAGCAGGTCGGCTTCGCTGGCGGGGTTCCACTGCTGGTATTGGTCGTAGGCTTTGATGGCGTTGCGGGCTTCCTGTATGTCTCTGAGTGGCGCGATAACGGGCTTGCCGTCGAGTATGGTGGAGACCTGTTCTTCGCTGAGGATATTGCCTTCAATGGCGAGGGATCCGCGAATCGTGAGGATGCGATTGATGCGTCGCAGGCGCAAGTCCTGCGAGATGCCCGTTGCGCGACCAATCGCTTCACCGATTTCTTCAATGCGAAAGAGAATGTCCGGGGTGATTGTGTATGGTGGTTTTTCGATTTTCATTGTTTATATAGGGTGGTCGATATTGCAAAGCATGCATGCATCAATGTACTGAATCATGCGAAATTGCGCCACCCTTCATATTGCAATTAGCGGTTAAAAGCGGTGAGATGTAAAACTTAAAACGTGAGACGCCCCCACACATCCCCACAACTGGATCGCGGCTCAACATCATACCGCGATGACGAGTGCCTTTCACTTCACACTTCCTCCTTCACACTTCACACTTTCCTTCATGCGAGCAATCGCGTATGTTGGGGGCGAGATCGCGCAATTTTATGTGAAGCAAAGGAGAGCCTTATGGAATGGAATTTTGAGCAGGTGGCGGGTCCGTTTGGGTTTACCGAGGGTCCGGTGTGGGTAGGCGATGCGCTGTTGTTTACAGATATGCCGGGAGATCGCGCGATGCGCTACGATCACAGGACGGGTGTTTGCGACGAGTGGCGCACGGGTACGAACCGGGCAAATGGTCTGACTACTGATGCAGAGGGTCGGGTCTATGGCGCAGAGGGTACGTTTGATCCGAGTGGTGACAGGTTTGTGGATGGTCCCGGACGTCGCATTGCGCGGTATGAAAGCGATGGTTCGACGACGGTGATTTCCGACAATTTTGAGGGCAACCGTTTTAACAGTCCCAATGATCTCGTGGTGGATGCAAAGGGCCGGGTCTGGTTCACGGATCCGAGATATGGCGATGATAAGTCATGTATGGATATCGGTCACGAATCGGTGTATCGGGCTGATCCCCAGGATGATGGGACGTACACGACTGTGCGGATGACTTTTGATACGACAAAGCCCAATGGTCTGATTGTTACGCCGGATATGAAGACCCTGTATGTGGCGCAGAGCGATTATCTTCCCGAGACGCCTCGGGAATTGCGGGCTTATCCGATTGCGGAAGATGGGTCGCTGGGTGCCTGTGAAGTGCTCCACGATTTTGGTGCTAATCGGGGTATAGACGGTATGAGGTTGGATGAGGATCTCAATATTGTCGCGAGTGCGGGTTGGCCCGATGGCGGTCCCGGTCCGATGATTTACGTTTTTGCGCCCGACGGAGAGGTGCTCGAAGCACATCCTTTTCCGATTAATCCGACCAATTGTGCGTTTGGCGATGAAGATTTGCAGTCGCTCTATGTCACGGCTATAGATGGGTATTTGTACCGCGCGCGCACACATCTCAAGGGGTTGGGATAGGCTAATACCACTTTGACTTATCCACGACATTGGTCAGTTCTTCACCCGCGAGGAAGCGACGGGCGTTGTCGATGAGGATTTCATAGCGTCGCGCGTTTATGTTGCCGGCGTCTCGGACGGCAATGTGGGGGGTCATCAGTACGTTGGGCAAGCCCCACAGCTTGTGGTCGGAGGGCAGTGGCTCTTGTTCGAATACGTCCAGGCCAGCGCCCGCTATTGTGCCGGATTCGATGGCGTTGGCGAGGTCGTCTATTTTGCACACTTTGCCGCGGCCGATGTTGATGAAGTACGCCGAGGGTTTCATCAGGGCGAAGCGTCGCGCGTCGAACATGCCTTCGGTTTCGGGTGTGTGTGGGACGGTTGTGATCACAAAGTCCGCGAGTGGCAGAAGTGTGTCAATTTTGTCCGGGGTGTGGAATTCGACGTAGGGCAGTTCGTATTCGGGCCGGGGTTCGATGCCGATGACGGTCATTCCCAGTTCATTGCACAGGCGCGCTGTCTCGTGTCCGATGCCCCCGACGCCGTTGATGAGGGCTGTTGCGCCGGCGAGGTCTATGTACGGGGATTTGCGCGCGTTCTTGTCCCATTCTCTGCGCCGCTGTGCGTCCACATACCACGGTAGCCCGCGCGCCAGTGCGAGCAGGAACATGAGGATGTGGTGGGATATGTGGTCGAAGTATATGCCGCGGGGATTTGTGATGGTCAGCGGGTGTTGGGTCAGTTCTCTGTAGTAGTATCCGAAGAAGGGTCCCGCGTCTGGATTGTGCAGCCAGGCGAGTTTTTCGGCGACGGCGAGTGCGTCGGGCGGTATCCAGCCGAATGCGGCGTCGGCGTCGCGTATTGTCTCTATGGCGTCTTTGTCGGTTTCGGGTGATACGACGTCGTATTCGGGGAGTTCGTCCGACAGGCGGGTGGCGAATGCGCGCTTGAGGTCGTCCTGCGGTGGCATGAATACAAATTTTGGCATTTTAATTCTCCAATCTTGCAGCCCATTTGATACATCCCGTGATGTGCGCGTGGAACCAGTCTTCGTGCCACAGGGCATCGGGGTGTCCCAGGGCGGTGTACATGACGCGGCCTTTGCCGTATTCGTGGCACCAGCCCATGGCGTAGTCGTTATCTTCGCGGTTGCCTTTTTCCAGATCTACGGTTTCGTTGTCGATCCGCATTAAGACATGGGTCTTGTTGCGGTCGTAATTTTTGAATGTGTAGATTTCATCTGTTACCCGAAAATAGTCGCCCAGCATTTTTGTTGCGGGGTGGTTGGTGTCTTCGACGATGATTCCCACTTCGTGGTGCCAGGGGTGGCCGTTGAACCATCCGCCGAGCATTTCGCCGTATTCGGGCCAGTCATAGCATGTGTCGGTTGCGTTGTGTATGCCGAAGAATGATTTGCCGTTGCGGACAAAGTTCAGGATCGCGGTTTTTTGTTCGTCGGTAAAGGGCAGGTTCCCGGTGGTCGCAAATGCGAGGATGTCAAATTTTTCCAGGTTCTCAGCGGAAATGCGGTCCAACCGATGCGTGGTTAAAACCCGCCATCCGTTCTTTTTGCCGATTGCTTTCAGAGCCACTTCTGCATCGGGCAAATAGCTGTGTTCAAATCCCGCTGAATGCCGCAGGAATAAGATGTTCATGTTTTTCCTTTCTGTTTAATAAAGGCTCAACAGTCCCTCGGCGCCGCGAATGCGGCGTTTTTCGTATTCTTCAGATATCCATCGCGCATTTGACGGCAGGCCGGGATTGCGATAGGCATATACCACGCACCACCGCGTATCACTGCCCGGCTGTCGCGGGTTTACGCCGTGAGCGGCAAATGTCCACATGGCGATTACGGTTCCAGGTGGCATAGAGGGCGCATGTATCTGGAGGGATTCACCCGTTATTGGGTGGGTTTTTCCGCTGAGCCATTGTTCTTGCAATGCTTTGTCTGAGTCTATACGCGCGATTTTTTCGCGGAACAGATGGCTGCCGGGTACGACTTTTAATCCGCCGTCGTCGGGTTCAAATCCGTTGACGTAAAAGAAGATGCGAACAAATCCCAGGCTGGGGTCTTCTTCTCCATACCCATGTGTGTGCCAGTGTGTTCCGCGGTTGCCCCCGGGGCGGTTCAGGCTGACGCAGTGATCATACCGAATATTTTCGCCCAGAATATCTCGCGCCAGTCTGAGCATTTGGGGATGGCCGATCAGGCTTTCGAGATACCAGTCAAATTCAGCGGCGAACCGATTGGGTTCATGGCCTTCTTTGGCCTGTGGTCTGAGTGATTCGATATAGGACAGGGATTCTGTCAACTTTTCCCGTGCGTCGTCTTTCAGCAGTCCAGGGAAAGCAATGTGTCCTTCGCGGTCCATTTCTTCCCGTTCGGATTCGCCGAATGTAAAGTCGTGAAAAATGGGTTCCCATTCCATAATCCGATCCTCATACTATGCTATGGCTTCTTCGCCCAGGTGTTCAGATAGCCATCCGCGCAGGGGTACGTCTTCGTCAGTGGGAGAGGTGAATCCATATCCGCCGGTTGGCGCGTTGCCAAATAATTGTTTGCGGATGGGATCCAATCGGTCCCACCAGTGATCCATCGTTACGTCATCGCGGGGACGGAACCAGCGATAGCTATATCCGTAAAAGAGTGCCCGACGCGCTTCTGTCCAGTAATTTGCGCTTACCGAGTGCCAGAGTCTGCGATCAAAAAATACGGCTGTTCCCGGCTTGACGAGCACGGGTATTGCATCTTTGGGTTCGGATGTGCGGTCGCCGTTGGGAAAGTCGTAGTCGTTGATCAAATGGCTGCCCGGTATGATGTAAAAGTTGCCCCGACCATCTTCGCTGCAGTCTGTTAAAAAGTAGGCTACTTTGATTGAGATGCGGGGGCGGGGGTCTGTTTCTAATTCCTGATTGAGCAGGGCACTGTCTTGATGCCAGCGCAGATTCTTTCCTCCTGTTCCGTTTGATACCGGGGGGGTGACGTTGAGGTGCGAGTGGTAGATTTGCAAGTTCCAGCTCAAGATATCCCACACTTTTGCGATGGTCCTGGGCCAATCTACCAGTTCGACAAATTCCCAGTCGAGGCCGATGAAGTCTCTGACGCTCAAGCGCCCGAGTTTATCTATGCCTTGTTTGGGACGCGTTTCGGCATCTATGCGATCGATCACGGCGCACAGGCGCGCGACGTGGTCGGGATCGAGAGCATTTTCGATAATTAAATACCCATCGCGGTCAAACTGCAATCGCTCTTCTTCTGTCAGGCTATGCGCCAGAGATGAAACGTCCATGGTGGTCTCCTTTCCGCTTGTTTTAAAACGCTTCCCAAAATGTTTTTCCCCATTCGCTTTTCGCATCGTCCCAGTCGTCGCGCCATTTAAAAAGCACTTCTCGCAGGTCAGCTACTTTGCTGGCGTGCGCTTTGTCGTCTGCGAGATTGTGCAGTTCCAGTGGGTCGTTTTCCAGATCGAATAGCTGTGTTGTGCGGCGTCCATTTACGGCGTATTCGATGAGTTTATACCTGTTGTCTTTTACCATGCGCTGCCACTCGCGATACGCAGAGAACAGGGTGTCGCGCACCTGTTCATCGCCGTTGTTGAGTGCCGATACCAGGCTGGTGCCTTCCACGGAGTCCGGTGTGCTGGTGCCGATTAAGTCGCACAGGGTTGGGAATATATCGTGTAAGTACACATAGGCGGATCGTCTTTGTCCCGCGGGTACGCCCGGTCCGGAAAATATCAGGGGTACGCGCACGCTGTGTTCGTACATGTTCTGTTTGCCGAATAGCCCGTGCTGCCCCACGGCGAGTCCATTATCCCCGGCAAAGACGACGATGGTATTATTTGCCATTCCGCACGCGCTTATTGTGTCGAGTACGCGCCCCATCTGCGCGTCTAAATGCGTGATCATGGCGTAGTATTCGGCAATGTGTTGACGCACTTTGTAGGGGTCGCGAGGAAAATCTTCGAGGACTTCATCGCGCACTTTCAGGTCGCCATTGTCAAATGGGTGTCCGCCCATAAAATTCTCGGGGAGCGGTATGTCTTCGGGGTCGTACATGTCCAGATATTTTTGCGGCATTGTGCGCGGGTCGTGGGGTGCCATGAATGAGATGTACATAAAGAATGGGTTGTCGGTGTCGTATTTTTCCAGCCAGTCAATTGCGCCTTCGGCAAATAATTCGCTGGAGTGTTTGCCTGCGGTTACGTGGTCGCCTTTTCGGATTTTTAAGGTGTTTGATTGGTTGGGGTTCGGGCACTGCAGGAGTACGGAGTCGTATTTGCCGGTGGGGTCGTGATTAAATGCGGGTACGTTCCAGTGGTCGTCCATGCCCCCGAAAAAGATCTCTGCGCCGTCTGAAAAGCTGCGCGCAAAAGAAGCGGGTCCGTTGTGCCATTTGCCCGTGCCCCATGTGCGATAGCCGTTGGCTTGCAGATGTTCGCCCAGCATTACGTGGTCGTTGGGAATGCCCTGGCCCGCGCCGTCGAGGTGAAAGAGCGTGCGTCCCGTGTGCAACATGGCGCGGCTGGGCATGCATATTGCACCCGATGTGCCGCCGGGTATGTGTGCGTGTGTAAAGGTCGTGCCCTGTGCCACGAGGCGATCCAGAACGGGTGTTTGCACATCTGTATTGCCCAGCGCGCGAATGGTGTCAAATCGCTGGTCGTCAGTAAAAAAGAAGAGGATGTTGGGTTTTTGGTTGCTCATATATTTCTCCTGAGGAAGGTGTAAGAGGGTTTCAACCGAGCAATAAACTTTGCTCTTGTCACAATGTCAAGCCCGTCGAGAACCTCTCTATAGCAGGTGTTCCTTTCTGCTTTGTATCCATTTCATCCAATGCTATATTGGGACAAATAACGACCACTTTTTTGGAGGTGCGTCCATGAAAACAATTTTTTTTCTTTTCCTGGTCACATTAACGGGCAGTTTGTTTGCCCAACAATCCAATAGAAAGGATTCCAGTATGAAGTATCACATGTACGTCGCTGTATCTAAAGACAAGAAGCTCTTGCGCTATGATATGGATCCCGATACCGGCGACCTCACGCTTGTTGAAGAAGTTCCCGCCAAAGGCGGTATTGGTCCGCTTTGCACGGATCCGCGACAAAAATATCTCTATGCGGCGTTGCGCCAGTCCAAAGAGCTCGTTACTTATAAAATTGATCCTGAAACTGGCGCGCTCGAGCATGTTGCCACTGCGCCTTTTGATGGCGGTTCTTGTTATATCAGTACGGATAAAACTGGACGGTATCTTTTTTCTGCGTATTACGGCGAGGGCGCGGTCGCGATCAATGCGATTGACAAAGATGGGGCTGTGCTTGCGCCGCATCGCCAGTGGATTCCTACGGATGAACACGCGCATTGCTTTTTTCCCGATCCTTCCAATCAATTCCTGTTTGTGCCGCATACGATGCCGGTCAATGCTATTTATCAATTTACCTTTGATGAGACCACAGGTGAGTTGGCGCCTAATGAGGTCGTGAAAGTCGATGCGGTTTATGGCGAGGGTCCGCGGCATTACGAGTTTCACCCGACTTTAGATGTGGTTTATGTTGCGAATGAAAATGGGTCCAGTGTTACGGTGTATGATTTTAACCCGGATAAGGGGACGCTTGCGCCCCGCCAAACGCTTTCAACACTGCCAGAGGGGTTTACGGAGCGCAATACCTGCGCCCAAATCCACATTCATCCTTCGGGCAAGTTTCTGTATATCTCCAATCGCGGACACAATAGTATCGCGGGCTACGCTGTGCAGGATGACGGCTCTCTCGAATCATTGGGGCAGACGCCTACGGAACCCATCCCCCGTCCTTTCAATCTCGATCCCGAAGGCAATTTCCTCTTTGCAGCGGGTCAACAATCAGATAAGATGGCCGGGTATCGCATCGATAAAGAGACGGGCGGTCTCACGCCGCTCAAAGTTTATGATGTGGGTGAGCAACCGATGTGGATTATGATTCTCAAATTGGGAAAATAAAAGGGGCGAGAAGTGGTCGGGACGGCATAGAGGCCGTCCCGCGGTGGTGTTATTTGTAGGGGCGACCCCCTGTGGTCGCCTGGTCGAGGCTGTTATGGAATCGAAATCTTTCAACAAAATTCTCATTGTTGACGATGACCGCGATGTTCTGGTGGCAGCGCAACTCTTGCTCAAGCAGTATGCCGAACGCGTTGATACTGAGGCGGATCCCAACCGCATTCCCGGTTTGTTGCAAAATGATACGTATGATGTGATTTTGCTCGATATGAATTTTGAACAGGACGCTACGTCGGGCAAAGAGGGGTTTAACTGGTTGAGTCGCATTCTCGAGATTGATTCTTCGGCGGTGGTGATTCTCATTACGGCTTATGGTGGCGTTGAAACGGCTGTGCAAGCGATCAAAGAGGGTGCGACGGATTTTGTGCTCAAGCCGTGGCAAAATGAAAAGTTGCTCGCGACACTTTCTTCTGCTGTGCGGTTGCGGCGGTCACGGCTCGAGGTCAATCAGTTGCGCGCCGAACAAGAACAGCTTCGCGCCGATCTCGACGGTCAATTTTCCGATATGGTGGGTACATCGCGGGCCATGTGCGAGGTTTTTGATACGATTCAAAAAGTGGGTGCTACCGATGCGAATGTGTTGATCCTTGGAGAGAATGGGACCGGGAAAGATGCTGTTGCCCGCGCCCTGCACCGTCGATCCCGGCGCGCGTCAGAGGCGTTTATCCGCGTTGATCTCGGCGCTGTTTCAGAGAGTCTTTTTGAGAGCGAGCTTTTTGGGCACAAAAAAGGGGCTTTTACAGATGCGAGAGAAGACCGCGCCGGGCGTTTTGAAATCGCGTCGGGTGGCACGCTTTTTTTGGATGAAATTGGCAATCTCTCATTGCCGCTCCAGGCCAAGCTGCTGACGGCACTTGAAAACCGCACGGTCATTCGTCTGGGTACCAACCGACCTATTGATATTGATGTGCGGCTGATCTGCGCGACCAATATGCCGATTCACGATATGGTGGCCCGCAATGATTTTCGACAAGATCTTCTGTATCGCATCAATACTGTCGAACTCCATCTGCCGCCTCTGCGCGACCGCCTTGACGATATTCCCCTGCTGGTTGAGGTGTTTCTCGAGACGTACGGTCAGAAGTACAATAAACCGGGTATTGCTATTCAGTCAGCAGCACTTGAGCATCTTGTGAATTACACATGGCCGGGCAATATCCGCGAATTGCAGCACGCGATTGAGCGGGCTGTGATTATGAACGAAAATGGCATTTTGCAACCGCTGGATTTTCCGCTTAGCGTTTCCGTACCCGCCGCAGGTGACGATATTCATTTTGACGACTTCAATCTCGAATATGTGGAGAAAACCGTTATCCGCAAGGCGATTGAGAAGCACCGCGGCAATATCAGTCACGCAGCGCGTGAACTCGGTCTTACGCGTAGCGCGCTTTATCGCAGGCTCGAAAAGCATGGCTTATAAACACTTTCGCCTGATATGTATTTTGCGCGTGGCTCTTCTGTGTATCACCACCTGTCTTTTCTTTTATTGTCTTTTTTTTAGTGAATACTACGCCACGCTTGCTATTATTGGTGTGTGTGTGCTCTATCAGACCTGGGCACTTATACACTATGTAGAGCGCACGCAGCGCGATCTCACGCGATTTTTGCAGGCGATTCGCTATGAGGATTTTACCCAATCTTTTACGGGTGCCGGGTTGGGGTCGGCGTATAACAATCTCAAGGATGCGTTTAACGAGGTGCTCGAGGCTTTTCGCAAGACGCGCGCAGAAAGAGAAGAGAATTTTCAGTATCTCCAGACCGTTGTCCAGCATGTGGGCATTGGTCTGATTTGCTATACGCCCGAAGGTCGGATTGAACTGATGAATACGGCGGCGCAGCGGTTGCTTCGCAAGCCCCATATGCGCGATGTGCGCGAATTGGAGGCGGTTAGTAAGGCGTTTTCAGAGGCGCTGCTCAAACTTCGCTCGGGCGATAAGACGCTGGTCAAAATTCAGGATGAGGACGAACTGCTCCAGATTATCGTCTATGCGACTGAACTGCGGATGCGGGGCGAGTCTTTTATTTTGGCGTCTATTCAAAATATTCAGACCGAACTTGAAGAACAGGAGATGGAGGCGTGGCAAAAGCTGATTCGGGTTTTGACCCATGAGATTATGAATTCTATCACGCCCATTTCTTCTCTGGCTTCTACAGTGCGCGGTCTTTTGCCCGATTCTGCACATGCTTCATCGCTTGATCCCGATACGTTGCCCGATGTTCACACGGCTCTGGAAACGATTCAGTCGCGCAGCGAAGGGCTTCTCCATTTTGTCGAGGCGTATCGCCAACTTACGCACATATCGCGTCCCGATTTTCAAATTTTTCAGATTTCCGAACTTTTTGCCCGCGTTGTGTTTCTGATGCAGAGTGAGTGCGATAAGAATGATATTGCTCTGTACACGGCAATTGATCCCAGGACGCTGGAGCTTACCGCCGATCCCGATTTCATTGAGCAGGTGTTGATCAATTTGATGCGGAATGCCGTGCAAGCTCTTGCAGGTCGTTCCAATGCCCGCATGGATCTCTCGGCACAACTCGATGGGCGAGGCCGGGTTGTCATCCGCGTGCAAGACAATGGGCCGGGTATTTTGGAAGATGTGCAGGAGCGCATTTTTATTCCGTTTTTCACGACCAAACGCGATGGTTCGGGTATTGGTCTCGCACTTTCCAGACAGATTATGCGCGTTCATCGCGGTACGATTAGTGTTCAGTCTAAGCCGGAAGAAGAGACGGTGTTTACGTTGAGGTTTTGAATAGTAAGTGGTGTTTACAAAAATAAAAGCCGATGTCATTTAGACATCGGCTTTTGCTATTCTCTCTTAAAAAAATAAACTACGATTCAGCAGAATCAGTAATAAGCCTCTACGAAAAAACTGCCTGAACATGGTGCGGAATCTGTTTTGGTAAAACTTCCTGTTCGTGTTTCGCCTTTGTCTATCGAAAAAGAAGCGGTTGTCCATCTACCCTCTGCGCTTGCAATCCGAACAGTGTAACTACTCTCGCAAGCGTTTTGCATGGTGTATGAAAATACGCCTCTCGTACCCGAGCAGTCCTCTATGCGAACAGTAACCGAAATACAGTCGCTCTTTTGAAAAAATGCACGGCTACCGCCACCAGACTCAGGGGCTGTGGGATAGTCCTCCCACCCTACACATCGCCCTGTTTCTGGGTCTCTCTCACAGCAACCACCAAGCACAAACATCGCAAGTATCGGCAAGGTCAACTTTAAGAACGACACGGCCAGGTCTCCTATTTTCTGGCTCACTCAACGCGCAGAACATCCAGACCCAGAGATGTCACATCGGCTATTGCTGATCGAATTGCACTATCCATTGTTGTCGCTTCTCGATGAAAATGAATTTGAGGAATATTGGCGATCGTGGCAAGTGTCCCATCGTCAATAACGCCGTAGAGTTTATCCGCTTCTTCTTCTGTCGAATCGGGAGCGATAATCAGAGTGAATTTCTGGACTTTCATATAAAAAATAAACTACGATTCAGCAGAAATAGCTACGGTGTCGTACACTTTCCGTTTTTCGCGTAATGGAAGGAGGTCTTTACCCTCACATGTTATAAGGGCATAGGTGTAGCCATCTTGAGCTACAAATTCGACTT
>JAPPAB010000047.1 GCA_026705765.1 Gemmatimonadota bacterium | reverse complement strand
CCCACATGCAACATATCGATATGTGCTTGTCGCAGCCGGAACGGCACGCCCATAAACAAACACCGGTCGCGAATATAGGGCAAGTCATACGACTTGCCATTAAAGCTCACAACCACCGTTGACGCATCCAGCAAAGTCACAAAATGCGACAACAACGCAGCCTCTTCCGTATAATCCCGCGCCAGCAACTGCACAACGCGCAAATCGCCATCAAAATGCCCCAACACCCCAATCAAAAACAGCGGCGTACCAGCCGTCAACCCCGTCGTCTCAATATCGACATAAATCACATCTTCGGCGCGTGCATCAATCAAAGAATGAAATGTATCATACGGATCGTGCGGCACATTGCCCTCATGTAACGCGCAAATCGCGCGTTCGTATCGCGCGCCAAACTCGCGCCCACCACCGTGCAGAACCTCTTGAACAGCCTGATCAATCAGCAAAAATGTGCCTGCACGCGTATGAATCTCCTCGCCCTGTGCCACATCGTCCAGCGCGAGATGCAATCGCGCATCGGACGCAGTAGCCATCACGCGCAACGCATCGGAATCGGGCGCACGCCTCTCTTCAGGCTCTACTTGCCCCTCGGCTTCAGAAACCTCATCTGCGTGTTTCAAATCGCGGCGATTGAGCGCGGCGATGCGTCTTCTCATCTCATCAGAAATCATAAAAACAATATACTCGCACAACAGCCAATCCGTCAAGGTTATAGAAAATCCTCGCATGAAAGGAGCAGTTTATTTAAGTTAGAGCCCCTATGAAACGAACCTACTTCCTCATCCCCTTACTCTTCTGTGGCTGTCTCGCACCCGACCCAGGGCACCGTGCAAAAACCGGCGAAGCCGCACAATCCAACGCGGCGATTCGCGAAACGCGCGCACCCAGACAAATCGACCCGGAAATCCTGATCAACCGCACCTTTAATGAAGCCCCCATCCTCGCTGAAAAAGTCAAAAAAGGAGAACTTCCTCCCCTATCTGAACGCCTGCCCGAAAATCCACTCATCGTCGTCCCCATGGACACCATCGGACAATACGGTGGCGTCTTGCGGCGCGCACTCACAGGCGACATCATCCAAACCGCGGGCGTCAATAAAACACTGAGCGAAAACCTCATGGGATTTACGCGTCCCATGCCCGACAGCATCGTACACAACCTCGCGGAAAGTTTTGAATTTCACGACGAAGGCCGAACCGCAATCTTCAAAATCCGCAAAGGCATCAAATGGTCTGACGGCGTACCATTTACAGTTGACGACATACTGTTCTGGTACTACGACATGACCTTTGACGACAATGCCCGCCCCCACAACCAGCCCGTACCCCCTTCTGTGTGGGTCGTCGATGGCAAACCCATTGACCTGAAAAAAATCGACGACCACACCCTTAAAGTCTCGTCGTCCAAACCCCTCGGTCGCGTATTACACGCCCTGTGTTTAGACGTCATAGCACAGCCCAAACACCACCTATCACACCTGCATCCCCGTTATAGCCCCGAAGCGACCTATGAAGAATTTCGAGAACAAGCCACCAATGCCATGGTCATCATGAAACCCGGCATGCCGCGCCTATCCGCCTGGGTCCCCGTCGAATGGATTCGCGGGCAACGCATCGTCTATGCGCGCAACCCCTACTATTGGAAAGTCGATACAGCGGGCAACCAACTGCCCTATGCAGACCGCATCGAATTTACCGTCATCCAGGACCCCCAGGTTATCCTGCTCAAATTTGTCAACGGCGAACTCGACCTGTTTGGGCGCTACTCTCGCATCAACATGTTTCCCACCCTGCGCACCGAAGAAAAAAAGGGCAAATTCAAACTGCGGATCACCGGTCCAGACCGCGGCCCCGCATACTACCTCAACTGGGACACCCCAAAACCCGCCCTGCGAGAAGCCTTTCGCAACCGCGACGTACGCACAGCCCTGTCATACGCGATCAACCGCGAAGAAATCAACCAGATCGTCTATCACGGCCTCCTCGACCCCGCGGGCTACTCCTTCGCGCCCTCTAATCCGCACTATTCAGAAGCCGCCTATCGAAAATACGCCAAATTCGACCCCGACAAATCCCGCGACCTCCTCGACAAAGCCGGATACCGCGACACAGACGACGATGGTTGGCGGGAACTTAAAGACGGATCGCGTTTTGAACTCAACATCGACGTCGTCCCCGGCGTTGGCGTCGATGTCTCCGAACTCGTCTCCGAACACTGGCGCGACATAGGCATCAAAGCCAACCTGAACATTTCCCTGCGCGACATTGTATGGCCCCGCCGCCTCAACGGCGAATTTGACATTCACCACTGGGGCCTCGAAGGACCCGCAGATCCCTTAGGCCGCCTCAACGACTGGGCAATCATGGCACCCACTGTCCCCTTTTGGCACCGCAACGCCTCCAAAGAAGGTCCCGCGTGGTTGCACGAAGCCACAATGCGCATCAAAAAAGTATTGACAACCGTAGATCCCATAGCCGTTCATGAACACATGATAAAAGTGCGCGACCTCCACACCGACAACGTACCCGTCATCGTCGTCGGCTCCGCCTACTCTATATGGGGCGCCAGCACGCGACTGGGCAATGTCCCCATGCAGGGCAGCGCCGCCGACGTACACCGCGGCTGGGGTCGCCCCGTGTTTCACGAACAGATATTTATAAAACAATAGCCTATGACCAACTACATCATCCGCCGTCTATTGCACATGATCCCCACGCTGATCCTGATTTCAATGGTCAGCTTTGTGGTCATACAAGCGCCGCCGGGCGATATGCTCACCTCTCGCCTCGCCGAATTGGCCGAACAGGGCGAACTCGGATCCGAAAGCGCAATGGCGCAAATAGACGCCCTGCGCGAACGCTATGGCCTCAACGACCCGATCTATGTGCAATACATCCACTGGATCTGGAAAATCGTCAGCAAAGGCGACTTCGGGCAATCCTTCACTTACGAAATGGACGTGATGGAACTCCTGGCCGAACGACTGGGACTCACACTCACACTCACACTCTCCACATTGATCTTCACCTGGATCGTCGCCATACCCATTGGCATCTACTCTGCCACCCGGCAGTATTCGATAGGCGATTACGGCTTTACCTTTCTCGGATTCATCGGCCTGGCCACCCCGAACTTCTTGCTGGCTCTGGTCATCATGTTCATACAGGTCGCCGTCTTTGAAGCCGAATCCGTGGGCGGACTCCTCTCTCCCGAATACATCGGCGCTGCCTGGACATGGGCAAAATTCGTCGATCTCCTCAAACATATATGGGTACCCATAATCGTCATCGGCACGGGCAGCACAGCGGGCATCATCCGCATCATGCGCGGCAACCTGCTCGACATACTCGGCCAACAACACATTCAAACCGGTCGCGCCAAGGGCCTCAAAGAGGGCAGAGTCATCGTCAAATACGGCGTGCGCATCGCCATCAACCCCCTCGTCAGCCGCCTGGGCCTCGAACTGCCCAACCTGCTCTCTGGCGCCGTTGTCACCGGCATCGTACTCGGCCTGCCAACCGCCGGCCCCATTTTTCTCACAGCACTCACATCTCAAGACATGTATCTGGCAGGTGCATTCCTGCTCCTGGCCGCCACTTTCTTGCTCATCGGCAATTTATTAGCCGATATTCTCCTGGCATGGCTCGACCCGAGGATTCGCTATGAGTAGTATCGTCGAAACACCTCCAGACGAGCGCGAAGAAACCCTCGTCGAAGAAAACACAACCACCGCCACCTATTCACAGCGCCAGCTCATCTGGCGGCGTTTCAAAAAACACCGCGCTGGCGTCATCGGCGGATGCGTGGTCATCTTTCTCTACATCTGCGTCTTTCTGGGCGAATTCTTAGCGCCACACGACCCGGCGCACCGCTATTACAACTACGTACACCTGCCCGCCCAGCGCATCCACATATTCTCTCAAGACGGCATCCACTGGCCCTTTGTCTATGGCATCAAAAAATCTTTTGACCTGCAAACCGGTATCAAAACCTATACCGAAGACGCCTCTGTGCGCTACCCCGTGTACCCCTTTGTGCGAGGTGCCCAATACACATTCTACGGCCTCTTTACCACCGACATCCACCTGTTTGGCACCGGCAAAGGCAACCCGATGTTCCTCCTCGGCACCGACCGTTTCGGACGCGACATGCTCTCGCGCATCATCGCAGGGGGCCGCATCTCCCTCACCATTGGCCTCCTCGCCGTATTCATCAGCCTCACCCTCGGCTCTACACTCGGTGTGATCTCCGGCTATTACGGCGGCAATATCGACAACATCATCCAGCGCATCATCGAACTCATCTTTGCGTTTCCATCTATCCCCATCCTCATGGCCCTCAGCGCAATACTGCCGCCCGAATGGCCCTCGCATCTGGTCTTTATGGGCATTGTCACCGTACTCGCGCTCGTGGGATGGGGCGGGCTCGCCCGTGAAATACGCGGCAAAACCCTGTCCATCCGCGAATCCGACTTTGTACTGGCCGCCCGCGTGGCCGGCGCCAAAGATCGGCGCATCATTTTTCGACACCTGCTCCCGTCCATGTTCAGCCACATCATCGTCATTGCAACCCTCGCCATTCCCGGATTCATCCTCGGCGAGAGCACATTGAGTTTTCTCGGCCTGGGCATCAAACCCCCCATGACATCCTGGGGATTGCTCTTATCCGACGCCATGAACATTCACTCGCTCAGCCTCTATCCCTGGCTTCTCATCCCGGGTGTCTGCATCATCATCGCCGTCCTCGCCTTCAACTTCCTCGGCGATGGCCTGCGCGATGCAGCCGACCCGTATTCGAGCAGATAAAATATGACCCAACCGCTCTTAGACATACGCGACCTCAAAACCTATTTCCACACCGACGATGGCATCGTGCGCGCGGTCGATGGCGTATCCCTATCCATCGCGCCCGAAAAAACCCTCGGCGTAGTCGGCGAATCGGGCTGTGGAAAAAGCATCACCGCCTTTTCAACCATGCGCCTCATCCCGAGTCCCCCTGGCAAAATCGAACACGGGCAGATCCTCTTTCACAAAGCTCCCGAAAGCGATCCCATTGACCTGACACAACTCAACCCCAAAGGCGCGCAGATGCGCGACATTCGCGGGAATGACATCGCCATGATCTTTCAGGAGCCTATGACCTCTCTCAGCCCCGTACACACCGTGGGCAACCAAATTGCCGAGGCGATCCTGCTGCATCAGAACGCAGACAAAAAAGAAGCTCGTGAACGCGCCATCGATGCCCTCAACAAAGTGCGCCTGCCCCGTCCCGACCGTCAGGTCGATGCGTATCCCCACGAACTCTCAGGCGGCATGCGACAGCGCGCCATGATCGCAATGGCCCTCTCGTGCAACCCCAGCTTGCTCATCGCCGACGAACCCACGACAGCCCTCGATGTCACGGTCCAGGCTCAAATCCTGGACCTGATGCGCCATCTCCAATCCGACATCGGCATGGCGATCATGCTCATCACCCACGACCTCGGCGTCGTCGCCAGCATGGCCGATTACGTCGCAGTGATGTACCTGGGCAAAATCGTCGAATACTCCGACACGCGCACCGTCTTCAAAAATCCGCGCCATCCCTACACGAGGGGCCTTCTGAACTCTATTCCACAAGTAGGGCAAAAACGCCGCCTGGTACCCATCGAAGGCACAATCCCCGATCCCTTTGAAATCCCACAGGGCTGCGCCTTTGCCCCGCGGTGTCCGCATGCAATGGATAAATGCCGAGAAGAACCCCAACTCCTCGAAATCGAATCGGGCCACCGCGTCAGTTGCTGGCTGGAAAACTGACCGCCTCGCAAATGGAACCGGACATCATGTCAGAAAAAAACAATCAGCCCCTTCTGGAAGTTACCGGCCTCAAAACCCACTTTCCCATCAAAAAAGGCTTATGGCGAAAAGTCGTCGGCTATGTCAAAGCAGTAGATGGCTTAGACCTCACCCTGCACCGGGGCGAAACCCTCGGTCTGGTCGGAGAATCGGGCTGCGGGAAGACCACAACCGGGCGATCCATCATTCGCCTGATAGAACCCACCGACGGCGAAATCATCTTCCATCACAACGGCCAGCAACTCGACCTGCGCAACCTGGGCAAAGAACACATGCGTGACCTGCGGAGAGAACTGCAATACATCTTCCAGGACCCCTTCTCGTCGCTCAACCCGCGCATGACCGTCTTCGACATCGTGGCCGAACCCCTCATCATCAACCAGATCGCATCGGGATCTGAACTCGAAAACCGCGTCGAACAACTGCTCATCCGCGTGGGCTTGCGCCCCGATCACCTGCGGCGATATCCCCATGCCTTTTCAGGGGGACAGCGCCAGCGCATCGGCATTGCCCGCGCCCTCGCGCTCAACCCCAAACTCGTCATCGCAGACGAACCCGTCTCCGCTCTCGACGTATCCGTACAGGCTCAGGTCATCAACCTCCTCGAAGACCTCCAGGAAACCTTCGATCTCACCTACCTGTTCATCGCCCACGACCTCAGCGTCGTCGAACACATCTCCGATCGCGTTGCCGTAATGTACCTCGGTCAAATCATTGAAATCACCACATCCGAACGCCTCTATCAAAATCCCCTCCACCCCTACACTGCGGCCCTCCTATCCGCCGTTCCCGTCGCCGACCCCGACGATCGGCGCGAGCGCATCCCCCTCGAAGGCGATGTTCCAGACCCCGCCGACGCCCCACCCGGATGCAAATTTCACGTGCGCTGTCCATACGCACAGGACAAATGCAAAACAGAAGAACCCCGGCTCATAGAAATCGAACCGGGGCATCGGGCGAGTTGTCACTTTGCCGGTGAACTCACATTTTGAGAGAAAAAAATGTCCCCAACACAAGAACAACTCAACCTCTTTCACACCCGGGGTTACGCCATAGTCCCCGACATGTTCACCCGTCGCGAAATACGCGCCATGCGCGCTGAACTCGACCGCTTCAAACGCGACGGCCTCCTCCGCAATGTCGCCACCGACGGAGACGGGCAAACCCATTCACAAACGCAAATCAACCTGCAAATTTGTCCCATCACGCCCAAAAGCCCGTTTTACCGCGCCCTGCACTTTCACCCCAAAGTCCTCGCCCTTGTCGAGCAACTCATCGGCTCACCCTTTGTATTCTACCTCGACCAGATCTTTCTCAAACCCGGCAAACAGGGCATTGGCACGGACTGGCACCAGGACAACGCGTATTTCAAAATCAGCGATCCCGCCAAAGGCGTTGGCATGTGGGTTGCCCTTCACGATGCCAACATCGCCAACGGCACGTTACATATCGTACCCAACAGCCACCGCGAAATCTACGCCCATGACCGGGACCCCAATAGCGACCATCACATCCACTGCACAGTGCCCGAAGAAAGAGCCATCCCCATCGAATTGCCAGCCGGGGGTACTGTCTTCTTCAACTTCGGCATTGCACATCGCACACTTGCAAATACCACAGATAGAGAACGCGCGGGCCTTGCCCTGCACTTTTTGAACACCGACTATATTCCCAAAAACCTCAAAGCGACCCGACGCTATACCCACCTCACAGGTCCCCTTGCCACAGGAGGCGAAAAAGAATACGGCCTTTGTATTGCCAACACCTGGTCCAACGAAGTGGATCGCCTGCTCACTCCTGCGCCCTTGCCTTAATAACGCGTTTCACCTTATGAACCTCGCGCCAGAGTACCCGGATCTTACCCTGCGTCTCTGTGGTCACCACAATCTCTTCTTCATCTGCCCGCAACAAAATCCCTTGAAATGTCGTACCATCCCTGGTCTCTATCAACACAGAATCCCCCACCGAGACTTGCTCTGGAGAATGCACCACCTCGTAATAAACATAAGAAGAGGGCGATGTGGTCTCGCATCCACAAATCCACAGACCCAAAATTGCAACGAGTAGCAACCTGTTCATAACATGCCTCACAGGGGTACTGCTGAAAAAACCCGCCACTGATCCACAGGTCGAAATTTCTGCTTGAACTGCCGCAAACCCGATAAACCCAAATCCCCAGCGTCATTGACGCGGCGATAATCAGACAACGCGCCATAGACACGCCATCGCAAAAAATACGATAAATCGGGCAAATCGGGATTGGTCTTCGCAACAAAAAAATGCGCCAAATCGGACTGCATCTTTCCACTCAGGGCAAAAGCCTCAATCCGCCCCGCAACCTCCACACACCATCCCCACAACACATCTTCTGACCAAAAATGAAACTGATCGAGCGCTGCTCGCGTATATCCCCAGTCCAGCAAAAAGGGATGCCGCCGCCCCTGGCGCTGCCGCCAATACTTCAACAGCGCAAAACAATCCGGCACATCCCACACAGTCAAAGCGCGAAAACGGAACGCGTGGGCGCGCTCAAAACGGCGCACGCGCTTGCGCACATCTCTAAAACGCCGTCCTTTAGCCGCAGCAATCTGCGATGGATCGTAAACGTATTCCGCATCTTTATCGCGCAGCGCAAACCGCTCGGTATCTACGCATTTGGCATCACAGGCGTCTAACCACAAAATTTTCGGCAGACGACCACCCTGATGAGAGGCAAGTTTATCGACAACCCTCTTCAGCGTATCAGCATCACAGGGAACAGGTGGCACCAGCAAGTCAACACCTTCTGGACGCTTTACAAACAAACACGTACTCCCCGCAATTTCATCGACGCACACAATCCGATTGGGAGCGAGACTAAAAGCACAGAGAAAGGGCGGAAAATAACACCAGGCTCGTTTGTCTGCTCGCAAAAACACATCGCGCAAATACTCGCCATACGTGGGATCAATGGGATGCCCGGTCACCTTATCTCCGCCTTTTGCTATCAGCCGTGTACAGCGCCCCGCGATATGTGCCAGTCACAAGAGGCTGTGGCTTCCCGGTAGAAACAAGACGAATCATCTGACTGACCCCACCCAATACCTGGGCACCGACATATTCGTTAAAATCCGGTATGATTTCCACAGGCGCAAAGCCCATCTCGATCAATGAACCAATCGCCCGTACTGTCTCATCTGGTGAACGACGGCCAAAACTCACAAACCCCTGCTTACCCACCTCGGGCACCAGTGCATGAGCACCTCGCGAAACAAATAACGACAAACCGGACAACGTGTAGGGTGGATCGGTAAAAAACACATCCATTTGCCCGCACAGGTCAGAGGGAATATCTTCGCGCAAATCGCGTGCAATCACAGTGATAGGCAACCCTTCGCGTTCGCTGATTACACCGAGAAAATCAACGAGCCGCCCATCGCACTCCAACACCACCACCTGCCCGAGAACAATCTCCAAATGCTGCGCCAACAATCCCACCGCCACAGACGTCAGATCGTCGTCCCCCAGAACGAGCAGATTGCGCCCTTCGAGAGCATCGTGTTCGTACAAATACACGGCACGCCTTAAAACAGTTTCGGGCGTTGCATGGGACTGATCCAGTTTGACATCGACCTCTGGTCGCCTCTCAGCAATATCTGCAAAACGACCGCACACCTCTTTCAAAACCACAGGTATGGGAGGCGCGCCCGGACGCGCAAAGCGTTTGCGGCACGAAAGCCCCAACTCCGACTGCACAACACTCAGGCCCTTACCCGTGAGCGAAACCCCACCCTTTCGCGTCAAAATACCTCTCTTTTCCAATTCACCCCGCACAGCGGCAACCACCGGAACGGGCAAACCCACCTCCTGGGCGACATTGCGAATGGGAATCTGCTCAGCCATAAAAACCGTTCGCAGAATGCGACGCACACCCTCGGCACCTTCGGCCAGCCGCGCCTGGATTGCCACCTCGCGCAGCAAGTCAACGGGAAAATTTGACCTATGCCGTTTCGGAATCAGTGTTATCGCTGGCCTCCTCGCTCAAAACCTCGAGATCATCCTTCCGAGCAAGCAAATTTTCATCGTCCTTGCGATGTCTTAAAATCACATACATCAAACTCAGCCCTGACGCATAAGTCGCCTGGACATAAGCAAACACAATACCCGTAATCACAATAAGCATCACCCCGAG
>JAPPAB010000046.1:11999-32691 GCA_026705765.1 Gemmatimonadota bacterium | reverse complement strand
CTGAGGGAGACACCCAGTACTCGGCATTGCGTGGCGATAGGCCAAAGTGCCTGGTGCGCTTTTATTAACGCGAAGATTTTCTTGGGATCGCGTCGGTCTCCGCTGCGAACCAGGCCGCTGCTTTTGAGAGTATCTCGCGCTCGATGCGCAACTGCTTATTCTCGCGCCGAAGAACACGCAACTCTTCTCGTTCATCGCTGGTCAAGCCATCTTGTCGAAGTCCTTCATCTCGATCAGCCTGGCGTATCCAGTTTTGGATCGTCTGAGCGGTCGGCTCAAACTCTCTGGCCAACTCGGCAGGAGAGCGACCAGCGCGTACAAGCTCAACGATCTGGCGTTTCAACTCGGCTGGATAAGGGGGACGTGTTGGTGGCATAGTGGGTCTCCTTTCTGATTACTCATAAGGTACCCACCAAAACGGGTCAAGTCCATTCCTACTCTTACAGTATCATCCCTCCCGAATCGTGCTATTAATAGGTTTGTCTTCTGGGCATATACACGAATTGTTTCTTCGTCACACTTGACAATTGCGGGAAACCAGTCTCCCTTATCTGAAACTCGATAAGCTGTTATTCCACCTGAAAATGTACAAATATCTGCTGACACCTCATGGGCTACCGCAACTGTGAAAAATCCCAATAAGATTGTAAAAAGAATGCCTTTGATTACGCTCTGCATAGGTGTACCTTCCTTTCGTTGGTGATTCTGTTAGGTGTAGGTGAAAAAAACTCCACCCCTTTCCTCCCCTACACAAGAGGTAAAGAATCAGGAGTTAAAGATCCCGGGCAACTCGAAAACCGTTCTTCTCGTTTCGGTAATTGACGGTGTACCCCCCAGCGCGACCCGCAGAACGCAGGTTCCACGGTCCGTAGTCCCACGAACCACCACGCATCACGCGCCCGCACTCCTCCTCAGACCCCCACACACTTCCATCTGTAGGTGCGCCCTCGTAATTGTCATGCCAACAATCTTGCACCCACTCCCGCACATTGCCGTGCATATCGTGAACGCCCCACGCATTGGCTGCAAAAGATCCCACTGGCGCTGTCTTCGCATCATCCCACTGACTGCCGCAGCCCCTGCAATTGGCACGGTTGACACCGATGCTATTACCCCAGCTATACGCTGTCTCTGTCCCTGCACGTGCCACATATTCCCATTCCGATTCACTCAATAAACGATACGTTTTACCCGTCCGGGCGGACAACCAGCGCACATAAGACTGCGCATCGTCCCAACTCACATTGATCACAGGACGTTTCCCGCGACCCCAGTGCATATCATCCGGAATATAGTTTCCACAACCTCCTGCATCTATACAGGCATACCATTCGGCAAATGTCACCTCATATACACCCACAGCAAAACGGTAATCTATACGCACCCTATGCAGCGGTTCTTCATCATCTTCATGATGCGCCTCACCCCTGGATGATCCCATCGTGAACCTTCCAGATGGCACGACAATCATCTTTGGACATTCATCACAATCTTGAAAAATCTCTCCAGGTGAAGGCGCACTGTTCCCGGTATCCTGTTGTGACCAAAGGGGCAGGCTCATAAGAATTATTACACCTGCACAAATACAGTGTCGATACATCTTGGCTCTCCTTTCTTTTTTATTCTTTTTCCATGATCTTCTCATAGGCTTCAGGACTGTGTTTGCGGATGAGGTCCAGGATGCGGTCCGGATTCACGCGCATATGATGAATATCGAACCAATTTTTAACGAATAAGTCCTCTTCTTCGTGGTAACGCCAGCGCATGCGACGAAATGCCTCCTTAGCCTGTTTTGCGTCCATGTAATGATCTTCCGGCAACTTGTATTTACCTTCTTCCAAAGGATGTTCATACTTCGACAGAAATTCTCCCCATTCAGGACTGCCTGGCGTGTCCCAGCCCCATTTGTTAGGTGAAGACAATGCCCCGGGGTTCTTCATATGGATATACGCTTGCGAAATACTAATATGCTTGTACTCGTCGTCTTCCGAATAGAACTCGTCCGGCAATGGATAAAGGCCATGAATCGCGATCGAAAAGCTGAAATCTACATAATCGATTTTGTCCAACACGTCCTGGCTGACGTACACCTTGCTATAGCCGTAGTATGATATGTCATTCTCGTTGCTATCGCCGACGTTGGCGATTTCGACTCTATTGGCATAACCATCGTCCGCCTCAAAGATCAGGCTACTCAAGCCCGGCATGCGGAATTCAAAAAGATGAACCGGCGTGCCCAGAGTCCACAGTGCCAGGCGCATTTCATACCGGCTGGTCGAGAGGCGTGTCAACGTAATGGTGCGCCTCCCGTATTTGGCAGAATGAATTTTCGACGGATCCACCAGGGTTTCCTTGATGGTCTTATTCAAAAATTCCCTATCTGACTCGGCACGCGCCTCCGGCGGTGATAACCACAAGCAACTTGCAATGCCCACAAATACAAAAAAATGCTTCATACTGTACCTCCCTTATTTGGACCTCACCTGACTGTTTCGGCGATGATTCGCGTCCTCGCCCCGGTATCACCCCAGTGGCGCCATCCTTTCCCAATGAAACGCGACCATCAATGTTTTGATGTCTGATTCTTCTCTTTTATGGCGTTAGAAATTCAGATATAATGCAAAAAGCGTGCCAATGTGAGCATTGTGTTCCAGACATATACTCGTAACAGGTTGTTTTATATACAGAAAAAAGCCAATCTGACTATATAATAGCGTCGCGGAACAGTCGGATTGGCTTTTGCATAAGACCTTATATGGTCTTATATAAGACGTACTATGGTCTTGAGACTATAGTACGTCCTTTTTTGTTTGCAAGTGTGAGATTCAATAATTATGTTTTCCTTTGCAAATGTGAGATACAATTTTTTACCCATATCACAAGGTTCTTTCCATGACCAAACCACTTGACCGCACGGGCACCTGGCAGACGTATTCTCTGGATAGCGGCCTGGCCGGGATGCGCATTGAACACATTGCGCAAGATAGTGAGGGTTGTCTCTGGTTCGCCACCTGGGACAACGGTGCCAGCCGATTTGATGGAGACGAGTTCCGAAATTTTACCGAACGAGACGGTCTTTGTAGTGACCGGACTTTTTTTGTTCAAAAGGACAGTCGTGATCGGTTGTGGTTCGGTACATCAAAGGGCGTATGCTGGTACGACGAGGCAAATTTTCACCATTTGAAGGACGATGGCATTGCAGGCCGATCCGTGCAGTGCATCTACGAAGACAGTGAGGGACGTATATGGTTCGGTGGCAAGAGTACTCTGGGATATTACGATGGCACTGCTTTCCACGACATGATCCCGCTCTACCTCCAGCGCTACGAGCAGCCTCCCTCTCCTAAGGTTTCTTTTTGTTGGGGTATCACCCAGGATATGGAAGGCCACCTGTGGTTTGGCTTTGACTACCTCATCCGCTTTGATGGGCAATCCTTTTACCGCTATGATGAGAAAGAGGGTTTTCCCAAAGATGCGGTCGCCTATGTTTTGGATAGGGACCATACCGGCAAAGTGTGGATCGGTCGGTTCGAAAATCGAGATGAACTCTGGTGCTATGCCGATGGCAATTTCCAGTCTGTTCAGGTAGATTTGGGGGGGTGGCTACGCAAAATTCAGTGTGATCGGGAAGGGCGAATATGGTTCTGTACCTCAGAGGGAGTACTGTATCAGGACGGTAATAGATTCAGCAGGTTTCCCCTTGTCGATGGCTTGCATCCCGCAGTCAAAGCTGTGTTTCAGGATGGCGAGGATCAGTTTTGGTTCGCCACCTGGAGTGGCGTTGGGCTTTACGATGCGCATAGTATCAGCGTTTTTGACCCTGATAAGGTGTTTCCCAAAGACATAGAGCCGTGCGAGATCTCGCAGCTTGTGCAAGACAGTCGTGGTGATATATGGATTGGGTATAGTTCTCCCATTCTGGCTTCTCTGGGCAAAAGAGTCGCCCGTTTTGATGGTAAGGATTTTGCATTCTTAGGCCCCGAGCAAGACTTTGCTATCGACAACTGTCTTTCTATCTACGAGGACCATGAGGGGTATTTATGGTTTGGCGGCGGCACTGGCCTGTTCCGCTACGATGGACAAAAAATAGAAAAAACGGAAATAGCGACAGGCTTAGGCGAAAAGAGTATCAGCACAATTACCCAGGACGCGCAGGGACAATTCCTTTTTGGTCATTGGGAAAGCGGCACGCCAATAAATAGAGAAGATTTTCTTATCAGTCCATTAAAGCTCATTTACCAGCAGGGAGAGCAGTTCCAAACCATTTTTGTGGAGAAAGAAAAAAAAGATGCTTTCAGTTACATTAGTCGCATCGGTACTGTGATTGTCGGACGCACGGGCGAGGTCTGGTTCCATCTGGCCTACCATAATTTCTCCGACACCGACAAGGGCTTCGCGCGCTGGCATCCCAAAGATGGGCTCAAATTTTATGGACTTGAAGATGGGCTGATAGACGATAGGGTCACCGATCTTTTGGAAGACCATCAGGGAAACCTGTGGATCGCTACTCAGGGTGGTCTGGCTTGCTTTGATGGTAGCAACTTTCAGGCCTTCACGATTGAAGATGGCTTGCCGAACAATCGCATCCGTTGTCTGTTCGAGGATTCGCGAGGACGCCTCTGGCTCGGTACAGACGGGGGTGTGGTTCACTACGATGGTCAGCATTTCCAAACGATCAAGTCACCGCACATAGGACTGGTTTGCAAGATACTCGAAGATCGCGATGGAAATTTCTGGTTTGGCACTGCGCTGGGTTCTATCATACGCTACCGTCAGCGGCAAACGCCGCCACAGATTTGCCTGCTTCGGGTGATTGCCGATAAGGTCTATGAGAACTCGAAGGAAGTCATTGTATCCACGTCAGGACAGCAGGTGATTTTCGAGTACAAAGGCATGAGTTTTTCCACCCATCCCCGCGACATGCTCTATGTTTACTGCCTGAAAGGACACGATTCTGACTGGCAGCCTGCGGCGCGAAAGATGAGGGCACATTATCGAAACCTACCACCTGGAGACTACACCTTCCAGGTCAGAGCGATAGATCACGACCTCAATGATTCGGAGGTAGCGCAGGTGCGACTCTCAGTAGAGCCTGACCCACGTATCGAAGCATTTACGGACGTAATCAACCATCGAGGAAGCCAGAAGTTTATCGGTCATAGCGCAGCACTGCGCCAGTTTCAAATCAACCTTGAAAAAATTGCATCCACCAATATAACCGTGCTGATTATGGGCGAGACAGGTGTGGGCAAGGGACTGGCGGCGCGGGTGTTACACGCGCTGAGTGCCAATAGCGAGGGGCCTTTTATAGAGGTCAGTTGCGGCGCACTGCCCGAGGCATTGATCGATAGCGAACTGTTTGGTCACGAAAAGGGGGCGTTTACCAGCGCGGTTTCCCATAGACTGGGCAGAGTGGAACTGGCAGAGGGTGGCACACTCTTTTTAGATGAAATCGGCGATATGGCACTGGATACGCAGGTCAAGCTGTTGCGTTTGCTGGAAGAAGGCACGTTTGAGCGGATTGGGAGCAGCGAGACACTGATGGCAAAGACGCGGATTGTGGCAGCGACCAATCGCGACTTAAAGGAGATGGTCCACACAGGTGATTTTCGGGAGGATCTCTATTACCGTCTCAATGCCTTTCTAATGTATTTGCCGCCGCTGCGCGAGCGCAAGGAGGACATTCCGGAGTTGGCCGATTATTTCAAGGATCGCCTATCAGCACATATAGGCAAGCAAATAGCTCCCTTGGCGCCAGAAATTATCGAGGTGTTGCAAAGCTACGATTGGCCAGGCAATGTGCGTGAATTAGAGCATACCATACAGCGGGCTGTCGTCTTGTGTCCTCATTCTCAAATCGGAGTGGGAGATCTGGGACTGTATGGTTCTCGAATCGAAGATATGGGGCGCACCTTATCCGCTTCTCAAGACCGCCCAATTGTGCCTTTGAATGAATTTGAACGCCGCTACATCCTCGACGTACTCAAAGCCACCAAATATCAGATAAAGGGACCCGGCGGAGCGGCAACACTGCTTGGGGTACCGCCTTCTACCCTGTATGGAAAAATGAAAAGACTGGGTATCAAAAATCAAAAACCAAAGTAGATTATATATTAGCGCGAATTTTTCCCCAAACAGTCGCTGCAGCATGGACATCTTGAATCGCCAGACCGCTCGAATACGCAATACATCCCTGCCCGCGCAAGAGTTCCATAAGTCCCAGTGCAGCATGCCCGATATTCAGTACTTCATCCTTCTCACCCTTTACCCAGCGGGGCGTCTCCTCTCTTTCGCACAACGCGAGAAACTCACCCGACTTCAACACCTGCTCACCGTGATCGGGCACCACAAATCGCCGCGTCAACAATCCCGGATCCAATTGCGTGGAGCGCCCATCGCCCCCAATCACAGAAATATGCACATGGCTTTCCACATCGAATAAAATCGGCTCAGGCGTCGGCACAGAAGTAAAAATCGCATCTGCCCCATCAATACAGGTCTCAATATCCGCAACCATTTCCAGATCACAAGAAAGATCCCCTCCAACTTCTGCTGTATAAGCCGCACGTCTCTCGGGCGTCCTGCTCGTTACACGTATGATCTCTGGCGCCAGAGCCACATCAATACACCTGCCCATTGCCTGTGCAATGCGCCCCGTCCCCAGAATCGCCGCCGTGCGTACAGGCGACTTCGCCAAATACTTCGCGCCCAACGCGCCCGCCGCGCCCGTACGCATATTGGTAATACGCTCGGCATCAAACGAAATGCGGTCACCCCTCCGCACATCCTCCAACTCAATCACAGCGGTTCTCGAACCCAACCGCCCCATCTTGACATCCGAACGCTCTTCGATAACCTTTTGTCCCGTAAACCTCCCCTTCCACCAGCCCGGCATCACCAGACGAAAAAGATCCATCTCACCCTCGCGCGAAACCTCTTCTTTGCGCAGCGGACTGACCATTTTTCCAAGACCATAAAGCCGAAACGCCTCGTCGCAACTCTCGACAAAATCCCGCGTCGTCATCACCGAAGCGATTTGCTCATCTGAAATATACTGTCGCATGTATCATCTCCTGATTCGTCTATCCGTTGACATTTGTTTTTAGGCAATCTATTTTAGGACTACAGGGGTACAATATAATCAACTGAACTCGATGAGGTGATGAGTGAGATCATTAGCACTCAAAATAACCTCTCTAATCTTACTTCTTGGGGAAATTTTCATGGCACAATCAACTCATGCCGATCGCCCAATGTACACCATTTATCGCGCAGGCACACCAATTGTAATTGACGGACGCCTGAATGAACCCGCCTGGGTCGCAGCCCCAGACGTAGGAGCCTTTGTATTTCCGTGGTACAAATCGGGCAAAAAAGAACAAACCGTAGCCAAAATGTTGTGGGACGACAATAATTTATACGTCTCATACATCTGTGAAGATGCACATATTTGGGCAGAACACACCGCGCGCGATTCCGACGTGTGGAAAGACGACACCGTCGAAATATTCACAGCACCCAATCCCAATCAGCCCCAGGCTTATTTCAATATCGAAATGAACGTACTCGGCATCTTTCTCGACCAGTTTCATCCACAAGGTCCAGACGCGCCTGTACCCGGCGAGTGGAACGGCGAAGGTATTCAAATCAAAACGCAAATCGTCGGCACATTGAACGACGACAGCGACGAAGATAAATACTGGATATTGGAAGCCGCCATACCCTTTGCAAATTTTGCACACGTCGCCATTCATACCCCTCCAAAAACAAATGACATCTGGCACCTAAATCTAAATCGCCTGGGCGGCAAAACCAATGAGCAATTCAGCCAGTGGTCGGGCAGCCGCACGCCGGAACCGCAATTTCATTCACCAGATGATTTTGGGCGGGTAGTATTCTCGGATAAGACAAGTCCATTCTGGAGATAATCGCAAAAGGAGAAAAACATGTCACAGACATTGCCATTGCTCGAAGTCAGTGGTTCACCAACTGAGCGAGGTCGTGCGCATGGTGAGACATTTAAGGAACTGATCCGGGACCTTGTCACCATCAATTTTGAGGATATGGTCCACGGAACACAGGGCTATCTGACAAAAGAGCGCGTGTATGAAATTGTATCCACTTACGCGGGACCCAACCGCGACTATGCACCCCACCTCTTTAAAGAAATGGAAGGAATCGCCGAGGCAGCGGATGTACCCGTAGAAGACCTCCTCGCATTAAACGGCTTTTTGGAATTACACGATTACTATTCCGATGCGTTTCTGGTATCGGGTTGCACATCATTCATGGTTCCGGGAAGCACATCGGGCGAAGGCGCATTGATCGCGCAAAATTACGACCTCTCGTCACTCTATGCAGCGGCAGCAATCTTGATCAAGGTCAAAAACGAACACGCACCCGACGCGCTCTTTTACACATCTGCCGGCATGCTGGGCTGTGCGGGCATAAACGATGCGGGCATTGGCGTGGTCATCAACAACCTCGTCCCATCAGATGCATCGGGCGGCGTGCTTTATCCCTTCATCATTCGGCGCATCCTGGAATCCGTGCGAATCGGAGACGCCATCGATGCAGTGATAGCAAAACCGAGAGCATCGGGTATGAATTACGTAATATGCGATGAAAATGGCGAAATATACGATCTCGAAACCACGGCGAGAGAATACGAAGTCATCTGTCCCTTTGATGGACCCATGGCCCATTCAAATCACTATCTAACAGACCGGCTCAAGCCTTTTGAAAGGCGGCAATGGGATCAACGCGGCCAAAGCATCTTGCGCTGGGGCCGCGCCACCAGATTGTTAAAATCCTGCGACAAACGCAATGCGGATGCCCTGAAAAATATGCTATCAGATCGCGTAAATACCCCCGTGGGAATATGCCGCCACAACGAAATTCACAATGGCGAAGCCTGCGGTCAAACCATTGCTGGCATCGTACTCGATCCCCCGGGACGAAAAGCGTGGTACACCAGAGGACCGACCGGTGAAAACGAGTGGGTTGAGTATCGCCTAAACTAAAAAAAAGCCGCATTCCTGTTGAGACCGTTGCGAGAGATGAACCTCCTGCAACGGTCTTTTTTCTTGAATAATATACAAATGTGCAGTATATTTAGTAGAATACTAAAGCGTACAGGAGGCAGCAAATATGCCATTATTGCACATCGACGAGACCAATGTAAGATCGGTACTCGTGCCTCAAAATCCACCCGGCGAACCCATAACGGAATACACCCTCAACCCCTATTCTGGCTGTGGCCTGGGATGTGCCTACTGCTATGTAATGAAGTTTCCATTCGCCTACGAATATCCCAAGACATGGGGTGAGTGGGTACAGCCCAAAATGAACGCGCCTTTTTTATTGGGCAAGGCGCGTGCCAAAATTTACGGGCGCAAAATTTTCATGGGATCAGCGACCGATCCCTATCAATACATCGAGCGAAAATATCGATTGAGCCGGCGCTGCTTAAAAGTGCTGGTGGACTGCAATCTGAAGGCTCTAACCGTGCATACGCGCAGTCATCTGGTTTTGGATGACCTGGATTTATTGACGCAATTTGGCAGTCGATTGCGGGTGGGATTTTCCGTGCCGACGAATGACGACCGGGTTCGCAAACGCACAGAGCCAAAAGCACCGAAAATCGGCGTGCGTCTCAAAGCGATGAAGCGATTGCGCGAAGCTGGCATTCACGTCACCGCATCGCTCGCTCCCGTACTGTATTGTCAACCGCGCCAATTTGCCGAACAAATAGCCGAAGCAGCCGACGGGGTGTATTTTGGCAAGATGGATTATACAGATAGGACTGGAATAGCATCCATGCCAAAAGCGCGACGCTATTTTAACAGTCTTACATATCGAGAACTGATTGCAGAACTCAAAGCGGAATTGATCAATGTAGGGATGTTGAAAAGCGAAAAATGACCTACCCTCATCTCCCCCCACTCGCCGCCGTAATAAACCGCCTCTCCCTTTGACTTTTGAGCACCTGTTGTTCAATACCTTCTGGATCGCCCCAAATTTCCAATAGCCGGTCGCGCATGGCATCGCGTATTTCTCGGTGTTGTGCCGACTCTGACAGATCGTTAAACTCATTCGGATCTTCTGCAATATTGAACAACTCAAGCGGATCTCCCGGGCTCATATTGAGTTTGTAATCGCCCTTCTTGAGCATACCCACGGGATGGATAACACCGTGTGCGAGGTATTCGCAAAAGGCTTCGTCCTTCCACGTCTCAGTCTCACCATTGATCAGCGGCAAAAGGCTATCCCCATCCAGAGGCGCAATATCCATCGAAGCGCCAGCGGCTTCAATTATGGTAGCCACGAGATCAACGAGTGAAACATTTTGCGCCACGCGCAAACCACCCGGAATATGACCGGGCCAAACAATCTGAAGAGGCACACGAGAAGACGCCTCATACATATTTGATTTGCGCCACATGCCGTGCTCACCATTCATTTCCCCGTGATCTGAAGTATGCACGATAATGGTATTTTCAAGCTGACCGGTTTCTTCGAGCGCATCGATGAGCCGGCCTATTTTTTCGTCCAAATACGTGATAAGTCCGTAATAACCCGAGCGTCCCCTCCGCACGAGTTCTTCGGAAAAGTCGGTCATACCAAACATCAGGCGCAGACGTTTGTAAACCGGGTGCATGTTTTCCAGATGGCCTTCGGGAATTTCGGGCATATCAATTTGATCCCGCGGATACATGTCCCAAAACCGCCGCGGAACCACAAGCGGAAAATGAGGCGCAATAAACCCCACATTGATACACCAGGGCTGTTCTTTGCGAGCGGGATCTTTGATATATGCGAGAGCAGCCTCTTCAACCTGATCATCAACCTGTATCTCAGTCGTTGTACCTGGCCCCGCTTGTGCAATACCATTCCATGGCTTTTTCGCCTCAACAACCCCCGCATCCCAATTGCCCTCGCCGCGTGGGACACCGTTTTTTGTCCACAATTCCGCATGCAAATCGCGCGCGAGTTGTGTGCGAAAACCGTGCAATTGATCGAGACCACAAAAGTGCTGCTTACCCGATATCACAACATCGTAACCGACATTTCGCAAGCGATGCGCCCACGTAACCGTATCCGACGCCATGGGAAAACCATTGTCATAAGTACCAATGCGATTGATATAACGCCCCGTCATAAATGACATCCGAGACGGACCGCAAATCGGCGAATTGCAATACGCATTATCAAACGTAACACCCATATCGGCCAAACGCTCCATATTGGGCGATTGCACCAGTGAATGCCCGTGAATACTGCTGTATTGAGGAGCATGCTCATCAGACATAATAATCAGAATATTGGGCTTATCAGACATAGAAACTCCTGTTCTTCACGCCGAAATCACATCCGTGGCTTCACCGGCTTGATCGGCGAGCGCGGTATCAAAGATATTTTCAAGCGTACACTGCGGTTCGTATCCAATGAGTGTGCGCGCCTTACTATTGTCAGACCAATAGACCCACTGCATGGGAACCTCAACTTCAAAAAGAGGAACACCCGTTATCCCCGCGAGATACTCTGCAACCTCGGGAAAAGCGAGCGGCCGGTAAATCGGCGCATTGAACGCCTCGCCAACAGCCGCGGGATGGTCGAGCGCGCAAATACACGCCCGCGCAGTATCGCGTGCATCAGAAGGCGACCACATCCACGGACGACCCTCGCGATCGGTGACAGCACATGGTTGGTCGGGACGCTCGGCGCGGTCGAGCATATCCCGTGCAATAGCCGCGCCATCCGGATGGTAAATACCACTTTCCGGATTATTCACGGCATCGCGGATGCGCCCTGCCACAAACTGAACATTCCAACGCCCCAGCACCTCTTTGCCCGCAAACATGCCAGAAGGGCGAATAATGGACAATTGGAGACCGTGTCCATTCATATAGCCTTCTGCCATCGCTTCGTTGATATATTTCAGCGTGCCATAAAGTCCACTCGGGCGTTTGGGATGGATTTCATTCACCGGCTGATAACAGGGCGGAATATGCTGATTGCCCATCGGATAAACCGCGTCGGTGCTGACATGGACAAACCTGTGGAGTTTATCGGCAAATGGTGCTGCCGCTTCAAAAAGATTGTACGTACCCGTAACATTAATCTCGTAAAACGTCTGATTATCCATACCGCGCGGTGGGCCCAGAATATTTGCCGTATGAACAACTGTATCTACACCATCCACAATACTGCGACACAACGCCGCATCTCTGAGGTCGCCTTCGATCTTCTCAATATCAAATGGATCGAGCTTGAACTTCTTGGGATCATCGGGAAGGATCAGCGCGCGAACATCATCCCCACGCTCAACCAACTGCCTGACCACATTCGCGCCCAAACGCCCCGTAGCACCCGTAACGAGGATTTTACTCATAGTTTACCTCTAATAAATTCTCTATACTCTGGACAAGCGATGTACAACTTCAAATCGCTCGGACTCAGTCGGCTGTGACCAGAGATCACTTGCGCCACTCATAACGGCTTCCCGCTCGGGACTGGCGCGCCAGCCCTCGTAGATATCTTCATTCTCCCAAATAACCAGCGTCGTAATCTTCGTCTCGTCGGCGAGACTGTGAAGCGTCTGACGGCTGACAAATCCGGGAGCCTGACTCTGGGCAATACCATTGCGATTCAAAAGATCGCGAGCCTCATCAACACACTCATCTTTAGCCCAGTGGTGCGTAAGAACACCGATCATTAAAAACCTCCATTGATCAGGATAAACTTCTATCGGATAGTGGCATTTGCGGCAGGGATGCCGCTCCTACGGCTTAATTTTCGCACTTCACACTTCTCCTCCGACTCCTGCGACTTCTCGAGCGCCTCGAGCACAGCAACGGGCGTGAGCATCGAACTATCGGTTTCATCTGTCTCCCCCGTACTGAACATACGACAAAAATCGAGAACACCCGTGAGATACGTATTCTCATCGTATCCGATCACGCGATCGGTGCGCCCCTTTTCCCCAATCACGGAAACGTGGAACCCCACACGACCTTCACCAACGAGATTCATCGTCGAAATTGCGCCACTCGCAGAATAAACCGTCGCAGTGTGATTTTGCCTCCCGCGATTGAGCTGTACATGCGTAATATCCTGATCGAGCAAGCGCACGACCATATCGACCTGATGAATCCCATAAAAAAAGACACCGCCATATTCAGAATCAATATCGCAAGGCCCCGTCGAAACAACTGAAATAATGCGCCCGAGTTCTCGGACATCTTCTTGCAACTGCGCGAAAGACGCCTGCTTGGGCAAAACCGAAAAAGAACACACAGGCACATTGAGTTCACGCGCTCGAGCCAGAAATTCTTTGCCTTCGTCGAGACGATAGCAAAACGGCTTATCGACAAAAAGAGGAATTTTGGCTTCCAGCAATGGACGCACCGCAGGCAGGTGATATTTGGGATGGCGATGATCCACAATAGCCGCGTCAACCTCTCCGATCAGATCTTCGGGTTCCTCCACAATATTGGGAATCAGGCCCCGCTCCTGTGCATCTTTCGCATCGTCCGGCGTCTCTCCCCAAACATGGGTAACACTAAAACCGGACACCAGTTGATCAATATTGATCGTCTTTGCAATCGCCACAGTATGGCTATTCTCTGCGCCAATAATACCAATATTAGGCATCTTATCGCTCCTTTCAGTTATTAGTTATCAGCAGTCAGCCCCACCCTGCCCCTTTTTTGTTCATCTGCGTCCATCTGCGTCCATCTGCGTCCATCTGCGTCCATCTGCGGATCAACTCCACAGCCTGTCATTCACCTGTTCTTCATCCCACGCATCTGTCGGTTCAAAATAGCCCGGCAAATTGGGATTGATATGTTCTTTAATCGCTTCCTCATTCAAATCAACGCCGAGTCCGGGCGCGTCGGGCACCTGAATATAACCATTTTGAACAATGGGATTGGGCAAACCCGTAACGAGCGTATTCCACGGTGGATAATCAACGGCGTGGCATTCCAGAACCAGAAAATTATTTGTCGCAGCCGCGCAATGCACGCTCGCCATCGTCGCAATTGGTGTCGCCGCCATATGCAGAGCCATCGCAATACCGTGTTCCTCCGCGTAATCCCCAATCCGCTTAGTTTCGAGAATCCCTCCCGATGTAGCGAGATCCGGGTGAATAATGGAAACGGCTTTATTGTCGATCAGCGGCTTGAAATGTTCCAGAAGATAAATATCTTCACCCGTGCAAACCGGGGTCGCAGTTGCGTTCTTGAGGCGCGCCCATTGATCGGTCAGTTGCCATGGAATCATATCTTCCAGCCATGCGAGATTGAATCGCTCGAGTGCGCGCGCAAGGCGAATACACGACTCCACATTGATATGCCCGAAGTGATCCGCAGCCAGAGGAATCTCATACCCCACAATATCGCGCACAACGCCCACATATTGAACGAGAACATCAATCCCCTTATCGGTAAACTGAATACCCGTAAAAGGATGCATAACCTGCGTAGTTTCCAGCATGCCCGCAGGGGAAGACACCGTACCCGGAATATCTTTGAGCAAACGCACACCAATATCCATCTTCAAAAAAGTAAACCCCTGCTCCATGCGCGCCTTCAAGCGATTGCCCATCTCTTCGGGATTCGGCGTTGTGTGAGTATCGCAATAAATGCGGATCTGATCGCGGAATTTCCCACCTGCGAGCTGATAACAGGGCACGCCATAAGCCTTACCCGCCAGATCCATCAACGCCATCTCCACACCGCACACACCGCCCCCCTGCCGCGCATGCCACCCGAACTGTTTAATCTTGCGAAACAGCTTATCCACATTACAGGGATTTTCACCCAAAAGCTGGCGCTTCAGTTGCAAAGCGTAAATATGACTGGCCCCATCGCGCACCTCTCCCAACCCATAAATACCCTGATTGGTATCCAGGCGAATGAGCGTAGAACGCATAGGTACACCGGAAAGATTAACAACGCGCATATCGGTAATTCTGAGATCCGATGGGGATGAATGGGTATTCATAAAATTCTCCTGTGTCTTCATCACGGCCGCATGGGCGATCCATCTGGCGCCCGCGTTTGCGTCCACTGAATAATCTCATCTTCGGGCGGATATTTTGCAGCGAGATCCTCGTCGATATCAATGCCCAGACCGGGATCATCATTGGGATACATATATCCCTCGCGCACCTCGGGCAAACCGGGAAAAATATCATAGACGAGATCGTTGAAACGGCACCACTCCTGAATACCGAAATTGGGTGCCCACAGATCCAGGTGCAAATTGGCCGCGTGACCGACAGGTGATGTATCGCCAGGCCCATGCCACGCCGTGCGAACATTGTACATATTGGCATAAGCAGCGACATTGCGCGCAGGGGTAATCCCACCCATCTGGCTAACGTGCATGCGAATAAAATCAATGAGCCGATCCTGAATGAGAGGCATCCACTCGTGCGGATGATTAAACAGTTCGCCCATCGCCAGGGGCGTGGCGCACTGCGCGCGCATGTGGTGAAAATACGCATTGTCTTCCGGCGCGAGTGCATCTTCCAAAAAGAAAAGTTTAAAAGGCTCCACATCTTTGGCAAACTGGATCGCGTCAACCGGACGCAAACGCTCGTGAATATCGTGCAAAAGCTCGATCTCAGGCCCGATCTCCGCACGTACATGCTCAATCATATCGCACATACGACGACAATATTCTCGCGGATGATAATAAGCACCATCGGGCGCACCATCGGGTTTTTGAATCGTATCTGACTGCCCCCCGTATCCCCCCATCTGCACGCGGATATGGCGATAGCCCTGTGCCATATAATGACGCACGCTATCCACCACTTCGTACTTGTCGCGCCCACTGGCATGAGCATACGTATCTGCCGCCTCTCGACACTTCCCACCCAGTAGTTGATACACGGGCATACCCGCGCGCTTGCCCTTAATATCCCACAACGCCTGATCCACCCCCGATATGGCATTATTGAGCACGGGACCGTTGCGCCAGTACCCATTGACCATGCTCATCTGCCAGATTTCCTCAATGCGATCCACATCGCGTCCAATAACAAAAGGCTTGAGATGTTTTTCAATAGCCGTACGCACCGCGTGAAATCGCTGCGTAAACGTCGCACAACCCAACCCGTAAAGACCGGGTTCCGACGTGATAACTTTGACAATCACAAGCCGCGACCCCGCAGGCTGCGTCACGATGGTTTTGACATCTTGAATGGTTACAATTTCTGGCATATCTGCTCCAATTCTTATAGTCCTTCGGGCAACGCGAGATCAAAGCGCCGCGCGGCTTCGCGGAGTTTTTCCGCCGTACCCACTGGAATGGGAATACCTTCGGCAGAGCGTTCGACAAGGGTGCGATTTTCGGGCTCGCCGGGCATGAGAATATCGTCAAATCCATCTGCTCTGGGCAGGGCTTTGAGTTCATCAACCAAGTTATCGACGTGGTCTTTGTAATCATCCAGATCAACAAAAAAGGAAATATCGATCGCAGCGACAATGCCGTTTTGCTTTTTCAAACTCTCGCCCCCGCGCAATACGGGAACGAGCAGAGGATTATCGACCATCAAACTGGACAAACACTGAAAAATAAGGGCAAGACCCGACCCCTTGGGACCACCTGCTGGGCGCAAAATAACCCCTTTACGCGCATCCGTCGTCGGATTGCCCGCGGCATCGAGTGCCCAGTCTTCGCCCAGCGGCACGCCCTTATCCTGCGCGAGTTGAAGCTTGCCACCCGCTGCCACACTCGTCGCCATATCGAGACTAATGGGATCGCGTTTATTCGCCGGAACCGCAACGGCTATCGGACTATTGTGTACGCCCGCTGCCTTCGCGCCAAAAGGCGCCATATTGGGCGGGCTGCAAACAATGGCAATACCCGCAAAACCCTCCTGTGCCGCCATCAAAGAATAATAAGCCATTGCGCCCTGATGCGTGACATCGCTGAGCAACACCCATCCGATCCCCACATTTTTGGCCTTCTCAATGGCTTTTTTCATCGCAGGAACAGTCGCCACAGGTCCAAGAGCGCGATCGCACGCAATGTGGGCAACCGCTGGCGACTCTTTGACGACGCGGATATTGGGACGAGGATTCATCGCGCCCGTTTTGATATTGTTGAGATACGAAATAATGCGCAAAACCCCGTGCGAATCAACCCCGCGCAGATTCGCCCAAATAAGCACTTCTGCTTCTATGGCAGCATCTTCGGGCGGCATACCCGCGTTTTCAAAAACCGATTGGATAAACGGTTCGAGGTGCTCTGCGCGAATGCGAATGTCCGACATGACAATCCTTTCTAATAGGCTTCAAGAGACCTTGACTTTGAATTTTTTTTCCGCTATGCTGTCTGACAAATTAGTTTCGCGTTTTCGAAGCGTCAAGATAATAAATCCCAATGGTAAAAAGAAAAACAACTTCTGGAGGGCTGACTTATGAAACAGTGCTTTGAACATTATCGGACATTGCGAAAAGAGATGGATGCGTGGTTAGATCAAAGCCGTCAGATGGACCCGCCGAGCAGACATGGCGGAGGCGAAGATGAAGCGAACTATTCGCTGGCATGGTTCCCCCACTATCTCATCACGGGAAATGACGGGGTGCGAGAGCACTTTGAACACCTGCGCGATATGCTCGCCGGATGGGTGGAACGGGACTGCCTGCACGGTTATGAACCCGAAGCCGAAGCCCATCACGGAACCGAACCCTTTCTGCTCTTTTTGCCGCGTTATCTCGGATTATTTCCCGAAGACGAAAAAGCAAACGCACTCCTACAAGATGCAGCCGAACACATCGGCAACTGGGTCGAAGGCATTCCCGAATGGTTTGACTGGGAACGCAACCGGTTTTACGGATATTATATTGGCACGCGCACAGTAGGACGAGACGACGGCTACGACGCCGAAATTGCCGAGCACTTCCGCTTTGTCCACATTGCCCTTGCCGCACACAGAATGACGGGCCAGGACCGGTACCTGGACTGGGCTTTGCAATACGGCAAGCGCCGGGCAGAAATGATCGTCGCCATACCAGAGGGTCCCCTGCCCATTGCCTGGGATGCAAACGAACAACCGAGATTTGGCAGGCAGGCGACTGGACAACAAAAAAAGGCGGCGCAAGCCGGGCATCACGTCCCTGGCGACCCACTCATCGGAGTCGAAGTACTGCTGGCTTCCGGCGTCATATACGCACTGGGAGATCTGTTCGAAGCATCGGGAGACGCTGTATTTCACCAGGCGGCACGGAGAATTGCAGAACCCATGATCAGCGAATTGCTGGACCCGTATTCGGACCCCGGTGCAGCGGCGATTTCCCATTTTCGACGGCAGTTCTCCGATCCCTCTCTGGACGAGGCAATCCAGGCGCAAATCGTGCGTTTCCCCGACATGCAAGAAGGCGAATTGGCAATGGTCTTTCCGCAGGCACGCCGCCGCGATTGGCCCGGCGTGGGCAAGCGCAACGACATGACGTATTGGGGAATATGGAATGGCGACGGCTCCGTAACCCCCACAACAGAACCGAGCACCGCGGCACTAACGCTGGCATATCAGGTGACGGGTGATGAGCACTATGCCGAACGCGCATTAAAACAGGCAGCAGACAAGCTGATGATGGCGCGTCGGGTGCTGCGCGGTGGCAGAGAACACGCCGATATGGGTGGCGCAATCTGTTCGACAGCGGCTGGACACGGACGCAACTGGGGCATTGGACCCGTGACCGGATGTTACGGCCCATTGCTTTTGGGCACGCGAGAAGTAAAAAGCAAAGTGACGCCAACAGTCGAAGTAAAACACGCCAATGGCGAGCACGGCGTCCCCAACCAAATCCTTCCACTCGTGATCCATTCCGGAACCGATGTGGATGGCGTGATGTTTTACAATGGCGGCGACTCAGACATCTCATTCTCGTGGCGATTTGAGAACAATGGCTGGCAGGTCCTCACAGTGGAAGCCGGCGCAGTTGCCAATGTAGAATTGACAGGAGTCATGGCATGAAATATCGCACACTGGGACAAACCGGCCTCGAAGTATCGGAAATCGGATTAGGCGCCTTTCCCATCTCAGGCAGACAACAGCGAGCAGATGGAAGCATTGAAGTCTGGTCGGGCACAAGCGATGCGGAATCCATCGCATTGATCCATCGCTGTGAAGAACTCGGTGTGAACTTAATCGATTCTGCAGAAGGCTATGGCGACGGACACAGCGAAGAACTCGTCGGACGAGCACTACAGGGACGGCGAGACAAATGGATCATTGCGACCAAAGTGCAGCCAAACCGGGACATTGACCAGAACGATGAGCAATCAGTACACAACCGGATTGTCGAAGCCTGCGAAAACAGCTTAAAACGCATGCAAACGGATTTTATCGACATTTATCAACTGCATGCGATTCCCCACGAATGGGCCATGCCCGCCGTCATGCAAACCCTCGAAAAATTGCAACGAGAAGGCAAAATCAGATGGTACGGTATCTCGACCAACAACCGGGAAGCCATCGACAAACTGCGGGCATTGGGACCCATCCACATTTTGCAGATCGGATACAATTTGTTAGAACGCAGTGCCGACGAATTATTGCACTGGTCAAAAGAACAAAAAATAGGCACACTCATCCGCGTACCCCTTGCAAAAGGCCAATTAACCGGAAAATACTTTGGACAGAATGCCGAGAAAATACCACAAAACGATTTGCGTTACGAACGATTTCAACGTCCTGCAGTGCAAGAGGGATTAAAAAAACTACCCGAACTTTTGTTTTTACAAACAGAGCAACGAACCATGGCACAGGCAGCCCTGCGATTTGTATTGGATCACCCCGGCGTATCCTGTGTCATTGCCGGCGCAAAAAACCGACAACAAGTTGAAGACAACACAGCGACATCAGACATGCCACCGCTCACATACGAAGAACTATCTCGCGCCTTGCCCATCGCAGATGAGATTGGCACAGCGGGATGGATTGGGTGAATCAGGAGGAACATCATGAAAATCACCGCATTAAAAACATTCATTGCGCCCACAACGGGAAATTTTTTCGTCAAAGTCGAAACAGACGAAGGCATTTACGGCCTGGGAGAAGCGGGCGTAATACATCGCGGAACCGCGATTGCCGAAGTGATCCGCTCGTTTTCTCCAGACGTTATCGGGCAAGACCCCTTTCGAATTGAACATTTGTGGCAGGTCATGTTTCGCGGCGGATTTTTCCCGGGCGGCGTGGTACAGTCAGCGGCAGTGAGCGCCGTTGACATCGCGCTCTGGGATATCAAAGGCAAAGCCCTGGGCGTACCCGTCTATGAACTCCTGGGTGGAAGAACCCGCGACAAAGTGGCGTGTTATCCGCATGTTGGCGATAAGTACAATATCGACCGCCTGGTCGAAAATTGTGTGCAACGACAGGAAGAAGGCTGGAAATTTGCCCGATGGAGCATGAGCGATCCCACAGGTCCCAATGTATTTGAACCTTCGCGCGCCGTGCGTTATGGCATTGAACAGGTAAAAGCCGTGCGCGAAGCCTGTGGCGATGAATTCGAAATCTGCGTCGATGTTCACACGCGACTGGATCCCACCTGGGTCATTGCATATTGCAAAGGCGTGGAACCCTATCGCCCATTTTTTATTGAAGACCCATTGCGAAGTGAAAGCACGCAGAGCCTGCGCCTCGTGCGACAAAATACGCATCTGCCCTTAG
>JAPPAB010000046.1:0-11822 GCA_026705765.1 Gemmatimonadota bacterium | reverse complement strand
TGTCAACAGCCGCGTGTTTGCACCTGTGTCTATCGTCTTCTCTCGTCGGCGTACAGGAATTGCCCAGACCTCCTATGACCACCTTGACAGATGTCTTCCCCAAACAAATGCCCTACGCAAACGGCCATCTGCTCGTCCCCGAAGGACCGGGATTGGGCATTGAATTTAACGAAGACGCGCTTGCAGACGCATCCCCTCCCGAACCCTCTACAGGCTCGGGTTTCCGCCGCGAAGACGGATCTTACACAAATTGGTAAAAAGGAATTAGAAGATGCGGAAACAACAGTACCCCGGCCTGCTCGCACTGATCGCTTTCATCCTCCTGCAGCCGGCCGCGGCAATCGCCCAAACCTCATTCCAATTTCAATACGGCAAACTCACAAACCCGTTTTCCGGAGCCGCGGAATACACCTCTATTCTCACCGTACAACAGGCAGCGCAGTGGCGATATGGCGACAGTTTCTTTTTCATCGACTTTTTGGAAGATGGCGTTCCGGACGGCTTCAACGACAAAAGTATCTACGGAGAATGGTATCCAACCCTCAGCATTGGCAAACTGACGAACACGGAGATCAGCATCGGCCCCATCAGAGATATTTCCATAATCGCTGGATTCAATGCCGATTCCGATGCCAATGTCCTCAAATACCTGCCCGGCGTCCGGGCTTCGTGGAACGTACCGGGCTTCTTCTTTGTCAACACCGACCTGACCGCTCTGATCGACGCCAGCAGCGGCACAGCGCACGGCGGCGCGCCCACAACGAGCAACAGCTTTCTATTCGACATCAATTGGGGAGCAGCCTTTGGAACCGGCGGTCAGTCCTTCGGATTCTTCGGTCACGCGGAATACGTCGGCTCCCAGACCAACGAATTTGGCAACGAAGTCAAAAGCTGGATCCTCGCGCAACCACAACTCACATGGGACTTGAGCAAGGCAATAAACGGCGAGGGCAACACGCTCTTCGTCGGCATCGAATACCAGTACTGGTGGAACAAACTCGGCACCACCGCCACCGACAACGTCGTGCAATTACTGGTCGTGTGGCAACTCTGAGAGACGAATAGACGAATAAACGAATAGACGAACCCCACCTCACTACCCAAAACCACTACGAACTCCTTCGTTGATTCGTTGATTTTTAAAAAGGAATATCACCATGAAAGTGCGAATCGGCATCATCGGTTGTGCGCGAATACTAAACGCCCATTTGCGTGGCTATAAAATCCTCCAAGAAAACGGTTTTGGCGATCTATTTCAAATCACGGCTTTGTGCGCGCGCAAAGAAGAAGACGCCCACCGCTTCCGAAAGCGAGGCGAGGGGCCCGGTCCTCGTCCCGCACCTGTTGACGCGCCCGGGGATCCGCTCAATGCACCGCATGCATTTATCAGCGACCTGCATCCCGATAGCGATGCAGAAGTGTACACCAACTACAACGAAATGTTGGAACAGGGCAAAATCGACGCAGTGATCATTCTGACCGGACACGACAACCACCACAGCATCGCCATCGACGCCATGAGAGCAGGCAAACACGTCTCGGTCGAAAAACCAATGGCAATTTCAGTCAAAGCGGCTCAGAAAATGTGCGAAGTCGCCGACGAAACCGGACAAATTTTGAGCATAGACGAAAATGTGAATTTCAATCCCTCTACCTGGGCCAGCCAATGGGCTGTAGAAAAGGGCCTGATTGGCGATGTACAAATGCTCTATCGCGGCGTCATCGGATTTCGCAATTCGCGTCCAGACCTTGTGGCCGCACGAACGCCCTGGCGCCAGAGCAAACTGGGCGCGGGCGGGGGCGTTGCCATCGATCTGGGCGTCCACCTTTTTAACGGCGTCCGCACAATTTGTGGACCGGTAAAATCCGTTCAAGCCCTGTGGCGAACGCTCGAATCGGTGCGCGTCTTGATGTCCGACGACGATAGCGCCGTAGTCGATCAAATCGAAAATCAAGTAGATGATGCTTTTTTTGCCAACTTTGAATTTGAAAACGGCGGCATCGGACACATAGCCGTCTCGAGAAGTGCGCGGGGAACACAGGTCGGTGTACCGGGTGGCACGAATATTTGGGGCAGCAAAGGAGCGATTTCAGACGGCCAATTATTTGGCGAAGACGGCACATCGGAAAATGTGGAAGACCGATTTCAACGCGAAGCCGATCCATCGCACCTGGACGAAGTCATGCCGCGCGGAATTACCGACGCATTTGCGCTTGAGAACCTGAACTGGCTACAGGCCATCGCAAACGGCAACCCCGTCCAGATGAGCGGCGAAGAAGGCACTATCGACCTGGCATTGAGCTATGCGATTCTCGAATCGGGCTTGCTCGGACGCGCCGTCACCTTAGACGAAATGTTAAAAGGCGAGGTGGATGGATATCAGAAAGAAATCAACGACTATTACGGATTGTAGGAGCACGCGATGAAAATCTCACCAGCACATCGACAACAATTGGATGAACAGGGCTATGTCATCATCCCCGATGTACTCTCTGAAGCCGAGATATCGCACTACCGCGCGCTACTATTGCGCCTCGCGGAACAAGAGCGTGGGGACGGCTCAGGACGGGTACATACCAGTGGCAGGGGCCAGCATGTGCGGTGGCTGGTGAACAAGGGGAAACCATTTGAAAAGCTGGTGGCACATCCCAAAGTCGTGCCCTACTTTGAATATATGCTCGGCGAAGATTATACCCTCAGCACACTCACATCAAACGTGATTTATCCGGACGCCGAAGACAATGCATTTCACGTCGATAATGCCCTTAGCAAAATGCCAGAACCACTGCCCTCATTTCCAATGTTTGTCAACACCCTGTGGCTCCTGAACGATTTTACCCCGGAAAACGGGGGCACGCGCTTTGTACCCGGCAGCCATCGGTTCTTAAAAAAGCCCCCGCCAATAGACCATCCACATGCCCTATGCCATCCCGACGAAATGCGGCTATCTGCCCCAAAGGGCTCAGTATTCTTGTTCAACGGCGCAATATGGCACGCCACAGGAGCCAACCGCACAGATGACGCCCGCGTGTGCCTGATCTGCTTCTGCTGCCGATCATTTCTAAAGCCCATGTTCGATTTTGTACACTACCTCAAACCCGAAGTAGTGGATCGAGCCACACCGGAAATGAAGCGCATCTACGGGTTTAACTCCCAACCCCAGCCGCCGGACGTGCGCGATTAAACTGATCTCACAGGATTACGCATCAATCGCGCCCCCGATTCGCCATTGAATCGGGGATATTTTTAGATACTCCAACAAAAGAGGCAAGCCATGAAAATTACCGACGTCAAAGCGACAACATTGAAGGGCTACAAAGATTGGAACTACGTAAAAGTAGAAACCGATGCCGGCATATCGGGCGTGGGCGAAGGGCATCCGGGTGAAGGCATAACCGATGCCGTGACAAAATGCTTGCGCCCCATGTTAATCGGGCAAAATCCCCTGAATGTCGAGCCACTCTACACCCGAATGCTCGACCGCAACACCGGACAATCTACCGCCGGGATACTCCTCGGCGCAATCGGCGGCGTGGAAACAGCTCTCTGGGATGTTGCGGGCAAAGCCATTGGCGTGCCCATCTATCAATTACTCGGCGGAAAATATCGAGATCGACTGCGGATGTACGCCGATGTGGGCAGAGGACGAAATCGACAAAACACCCCCGAAACATGGGCCGAGCGCGCCAAAGAGGGCGTGGCAGATGGATTTCAGTCCATCAAATTCGACATCGACGGATCCGCAAACGAATTGCAACACGACCCCGTAGATCGCGGGCTATCACTCGCCGAATTGGACAAAATGGAAGCCATGGTATCCGCAGTCCGCGACGCCGTCGGATACGACATCGACCTGTGCATTGATTGCCACGGAAAATACAATGTGCGCGACGTACTCTTACTCGCCCAGCGCCTGGAAAAATTCAACCTGATGTTCCTCGAAGACCCCGTACCCCCGGAAAATATCGACGCCATGGGCAAAGTAACGGCTTCGACATCCATACCGATCTGCACGGGCGAATGGGTCCACCGCAGAGACGGATTTCGCAGACTAATCGAGAACCAGGCATGCGACATGCTACACATCGATATCTCAGCGACCGGCGGCATGCTGGAAGGCAAAAAAATCGCAGATCTGGCAGACCTATACTACATGCCCGCCGCGTTCCACAACATCGTATCGCCGCTGGGCATGGTAGCATCCGCGCATGTAGGCGCAGCCGTGCGAAACCTCCACACCCTGGAACTACCCTACCACGCAGACCAGATAGAATGGCGCTGGGACCTCGTAATCAGCGACGAGCCATTAATTCAGGATGGACAATTTGTCCTCCCAGAAAAACCGGGCCTCGGCGTCGAATTTAACGAGGATTTGGCACGCGCGCATGTGAAAGAAGGGTATGATTTCTTTGATTAGTCGTTGACAAGAGATAGCAGATTTCTATATTGATGCGGCTTTTGAGAAAATTTTAGATGTACTATAGAAAAAGGAGACACTATGGAACTCAACATCGGCATGATCGGATATTCATTCATGGGCAAAGCGCACAGCAATGGATTCCGCCAACTGCCCGCATTCTTTCCCGAACTCGGTGTAACACCCGTACTAAAAGTAATCTGTGGACGCAACCTCGACGCTGTAAAAGATGCGGCTGAAACATACCAGTGGGAAGAATACGAAACCGACTGGGAAAAAGTCGTCGATCGAGACGACATCGACGTCATAGACATCTGCACACCCGGCGACCAGCACCTGCCCATGGCACTCGCCGCATTGAAAGCCGGCAAACACGTCATCTGTGAAAAACCCCTCACAAACACCCTCGCAGAAGCCAGAGAATTATTGGCCGTGGCTCAAAACACCGACAAAAAAACCATGGTTGCATTCAACTACCGCCGCGTACCCGCGGTGGCTCTGGCGCGACAACTGATCGCCGAAGGGCGGATTGGGGAAATTTATCACTGGCGCGCCGTGTACCTGCAAGACTGGATCATCGACCCCGACTTCCCACTCGTCTGGCGATTGGAAAAAGACAAAGCCGGTTCGGGACCACACGGCGATCTGAACGCGCACATCATCGACCTCGCCCTGCATCTCGTAGGCGACATCGACAGCGTGGTCGGCGCAGATACCACCTTCATCAAAGAACGCCCGCTGCTCGAAGCTGTTGATGGGGGCCTGGGGGCGCAAGGCGGCGAACAAATGGGCCAGGTGACCGTTGACGATGCCACCATGTTTTTGGCCCGGTTCCAGAACGGCGCACTCGGCACATTTGAAGCCACGCGCTTTGCCGCCGGGCGGCGCAACTACAACCATTTTGAAATCAACGGAAGCAAAGGCAGCATCGCATTCAACCTGCAAAAAATGAACGAATTGCAATTCTATTCGCGCGACGACGACGATCACATCCAGGGCTTCCGGGAAATTATCGTAGGTGAAGGCAGTCAACCCTTTATGGGCGCGTGGTGGCCCCCGGGACACATCATTGGCTGGGAACACACATTCACGCATGAATTCAGGGATTTCTTTGAAGCAATTGCACAGGATGGAACCTTTTCCCCCGACTTTGCCGAAGGCACCAAGGTACAGGCCGTCCTGGAAGCCGTAGTCGATTCGGCAGCGACAAAAACTTGGCAGGATGTGCCAAAAATTTGAGTTAAAACAGGAGTGAAAAATGGCAAGACCAGTTACGTTATTCACCGGACAGTGGGCGGACTTGACACTGGAAGTCATGTTGCAAAAAGCCAGAGACTTTGGCTATGACGGCGTGGAACTCGCCTGTTGGGGCGACCACATGGACGTGCGCGAAGCCGCATCGAATGACGGCTATGTGCGCGAAAAAAAGGAATTACTCGAACAATACGGCATGCAGTGCTTCGCCATTAGCAATCACCTGGCCGGACAGGCCGTATGCGACAACATCGACGCACGGCACGAGGCGATATTGCCGCCCCATGTATGGGGCGATGGCGATCCCGAAGGCGTGCGACAACGCGCCGCCGAAGAAATGATAGCAACAGCCGAAGCCGCAAACGCCATGGGCCTGACCGTGGTCAATGGCTTTACCGGATCCTCAATCTGGCACCTGTTGTATTCTTTCCCCCCGGTGTCACCCGATCAGATTGACGCGGGATTTAGCGACTTTGCCGATCGCTGGAACCCAATTCTGGATGTCTTTCAAAAGAACGACGTGCGATTCGCACTCGAAGTGCATCCAACGGAAATCGCATTTGATATAGCCTCATCTGCCCGGGCATTAGAAGCACTGGAAAACCGACCGGAATTTGGCTTCAATTACGACCCCAGCCACCTGGTCTATCAAAATGTGGATTATGTCGGCTTTATCCGCGAGTTCAGCGACCGGATCTATCACGTCCACATGAAAGACTCTTACCTGTCGCCCAACCCCAAACGCGCAGGTATATTTGGTGGGCATACAAATTTCGGCGACCCGGACCGCAGTTGGGATTTCCGCTCAGTGGGTCGCGGTAGCGTGGATTTCGAAGAAATTATTCGCGCATTAAACGACATAGGCTACGATGGACCGCTCTCCGTCGAGTGGGAAGATTCGGGCATGGACCGCGAACACGGTGCAACAGAATCCTGCGCCTTTGTCAATGAGATCGACTTTGAACCCTCAGACGTGGCATTTGACGCGGCGTTTGAAGAATAGCTTTCAGCAGTCAACTTTCAGCGGTCAGCCCTCCCCATCCACCATCCAACAGGACGGAATAGTGAGGGCTGACATTTTTTTGGGGAATATACAATGGCACGCTATCTATTTCTCGCAATATTGATGCTAATAACCGCTTGTGGACAACAGACCGGGCGCACGGTCGTCTTTGGGCGCGGTGGCGATTCTGTCGGACTGGATCCCGCGCTGGAGACAGACGGTGAATCGTTTAAAGTATGCGATAATATCTACGAAACACTCGTCGCATTTGTCCCCGAACGCACCGACCTCGCACCCGGATTAGCCACTTCCTGGCAAGCGTCAGAAGATGGATTGACCTGGACATTTCAGTTGCGTGAAAACGTCGTCTTTCACGACGGTACGCCCTTTAATGCCGATGCCGTCGTCTTTTCACTCGCGCGTCAATTCAAGCCCGATCACCCTTTCAACAAAGTAGAAGGCGCGTATCAATACTGGGCAGGCATGTCCATGAGCGACATCGTAAAAGACGTCCGCAAAATAGACGACATGACCGTATCCATTGACCTGAAACGCCCCAACGCCCCCTTCCTCGCAAATCTGACAATGAATTTTTGCGCCATCGTCAGCCCTGTTGCCGTCGAAAAATGGGGAGCTGATTTTGCTCGGCATCCCGTGGGCACGGGTCCATTTCGTTTTGTCGAATGGATCAAAGATGACCGCGTGGTATTGGAACGCAACCCCGATTATTGGGGACCAGCCCCCAAAATTGATCGCCTGATTTTTAGAAGCATTCCCGAAAACTCCGTCCGACTAATCGCCCTGACCCAGGGATCTATCGACGGCATGGACAACCTCGTGCCAGACTTCTTACCGACAATTGAATCAGATGAAAATCTCGCATTGCTATCCCAGCCTGGGATGAACGTGGGCTATCTGGCGATGAACATGGACAAAGAACCATTCCAGAACCTCAATGTGCGGCGCGCCATAAACCATGCAATCAACAAACAGGCCCTGATCGACAATCTGTATCAGGGATTGGCCATTCCAGCGGTCAATCCCATTCCGCCGACGGTCTGGAGCTATCGGCAAGAAACACCCGGCTATGAATACGACCCGGAAAAAGCCAGAGCACTCCTATCCGACGCGGGATTTCCAAACGGATTCAAAACCACCCTCTGGGCCATGCCCGTACCGCGTCCCTATATGCCACAACCCCAGAAAATCGCCCAGGCAATCCAGGCCGATCTACAAACAGTTGGCATCGAAGCTGAAATCGTCACTTATGAATGGGGAACATATCTGGACAAAGTCCAGCGCGGGCAACACGACATGGCATTACTGGGCTGGACCGGAGACAACGGCGACCCCGACAACTTCCTCTATATTCTGCTGGACAAAAGCGCGACCCAAATGCCGGCCAATAACATTGCCTTTTACCGCAGCGACCCCTTGCACGAAGTATTGGTAGCCGCCCAGAAAGAATCCGACAAAGCAAAACGCACGGCCCTGTATCAAAAGGCTCAAGAAATCGTCTTTCACGACGCTCCCTGGGTACCTCTCGTACACTCGACCCAAACCGCAGCATTCCGCACCCGCGTCAAAGGATTTAAGCTACACCCCACCGGAAGCAAATGGTTTCACGATGTGACGGTTGAAGAGTAAGCGATCAATGTATCGGACATCTTTTTAATAGCGACTCTTGCTCTGATTCTGAGAATCCTGTATAATTGCGTACAACTGAACTTCTGTTAAACTTGTACACTGTCCGACAGGTTTATCCCGATCCAGAGAATTGATACCATGTCAGATACGACAACACAGTTGCATCCCGATCCCAAAGCCTGCGCTGTCGCCCGTGCGGTCTGTGATGTGGTCCATCCCAACACCGTCATCCTGTTTGGGTCCCGCGCCCGGGGCGACTTTACGCCCGATTCCGATATTGACCTGCTCATCATCACGGATTCCCAGCAGATAGACCGGCAGGAATACATGCGCACGAGTGAGGCGGCTCGCCGCAAAGTCCAGGAAGTTTACGGCCACTCCATGGGCGTTGACCTTGTCCACCTGAGCGAGGACGTTTTCCACGACGGTCGCCGTGCCCGAAATCATGTCGCAGGGCAGGCTGTCCGCGATGGCGTCGATATACATGGCGCAAAAATAATCTATGACAACCCGGAACCGACCAACTGGCCCGACATACGACAGCGAATCATCAATGCCGAACGAGAACTCCGTGTTCTGAATGTCTTGGTTGAAGCAGACGCCGATCAGGAAGCCATCGGCTTCCACGCCCAACAGGCTCTTGAAAACGCGCTAAAAGGCTGGATTTCGGCACTTGATACCGACTACAAAAACACCCACGACCTATCAGATCTATCGGCCATCATCCGAACCCATCCCGAAGAGAACGACACTCCCGCCGGTGAAAAGCTGACCTGGCTGACCGACTATGCCGTAAGATATCGCTATCACGGCATAGAGGTCTGCGTGGGAGACCGCTTCGAGTTGCTCGCTACGGCAAAAGAAACCGTAGAGACCATCATCGCCCGCATTCGGACGCTGAGCAAAATGACTGAATAAACGACCACTTCGCATCCGAACAGTCGGTCACCATAAGGGCGACAAGTTCCCAGATTGTTCTCTGCCATTGAAATATGGTACGCAATACGGTTTGTTGACACCCTTTTGGATTTGGGCTATATTGCTTGAAAGATCACTCTATTTTTTTAAAATACGACCTTATAGCGGATACAATAGACGTCATAGTTTGTAAAAAAAATAATAACTTAAATCCGTCCCGGAGTTTCATAATGGCAACATTTACAGTTGATGAATTGGTCAAAGCTGCTGAGCAATTGCCTCAAATAGATTTGGAAAACTTGACAGCGCAGGTACTCACACTCAAGGCAAGACGCGCGGCACCAGAATTGTCGAAAAATGAAGCCGAATTGCTCCGGAATATCAACCGGGGAATGCCCGATGCGTTACAAAATCGATATCGGGAACTTATTGCCAGCAGACGATCAGAAACACTGACCGAATCCGAACACACCGAACTGCTTCACCTGACAAATCAATTTGAAAAATACGATACAGAACGGCTGAAATATCTTACCGAACTTGCACGTATTCGAAAAATTTCTCTGACAGAACTTTTAGATGAACTCGGCATAGAACCAGCCTATACATAAGCTGTGAACACGAGACTGAAACAAGCTGTTATTCATCGTGCTCAGGGATGCTGTGAATACTGTCAGAGCCAGGCTCGTTTTGCAACCCATCCATTCTCTATTGAGCATATTAATCCACTTAGCCGAGGTGGCAAAGATATGCTTAATAACTTGGCTTTGGCTTGCCAGGGATGTAACAATTACAAATACACCAAAGTCGAGGCACCTGACCCCGTCAATGGTCAGCCCGTTCCACTCTTTCACCCAAGACAGCAACTTTGGATAGATCATTTTAGATGGGCGGATGGCTTCACTCACATTGTCGGAATTACGCCAACAGGTCGCGCAACTGTAGAGGCTTTACAACTGAACCGTAGAAGTCTGGTAAACTTGCGCCGGATTCTATTTGTCGCAGGTGTACACCCACCATCAAATTCTGATTACAATAGATAAATTGCCATAAAATCCCTTCAAAGATTGCTGTATCGGCAAACACAAAAGCCCAACGGCCTCCTCTAAACCGTTGGGCTTTTCCTATTAAAACTTCAATCACACAGGTCAAATAGACTTGTCTATTGCGCCTGAAATATTAAGGTGTGCAGCGTAAAAATAAAACCATATATCAAAAAAATGGAAACTGGGACAAATTCTGAACGTTAGGACAAAGGTTTGGCATTGACTTTGCGAACGTTTGTGTAAACTTTTCTATATCTATGAAAAAAGTATCATTCAAGCAAATTAAAGTATCTCAGATTGATGCCAACATGCGCTATTAAAAAAAGGCCAGAACAACCAGTTAGGCAAATCTGTTCACACTATTGTGTAATTGCAGTCTTAAATGAAAAGAGAAACCAATGCGTAACCTGATTTTATTCACACTATTCACACTCGCGTTTTTGATACATCCGCTATTTTTTCCAGCGCAAAATAGCTTTTCTTTTTCCATAGAGGCGAACACTGCGGCGGGTGATCAGGCGATCACATCTGTTAATGTATCCCCGGATTTTGATGGTGATGGTATGGTTGGCTTCTCTGACTTTTTGGCGTTTGCAGGTCTGTTTGGAGCAAGTCAGGGCGATGGGAGGTATGACGCAAAGTATGATCTGGACAGAGACGGCGCAATTGGATTTTCCGATTTTCTAATCTTCAGTGCCAGCTTTGGCAAAGAGGTATCTCCCCCTGATGGTGCAACGCAGGTTGCCATTCCAGATGCGAGCCTGCGTGCGGTTATTGCGGACAGTCTCGGCAAGGCGAGCGATGCGCCAATCACGCAGGCAGAGATGGCGACCTTAACTCACCTTGCTGCTCGGAACAAGAATATTCGCGATCTAACCGGGCTTGAGTTTGCTATTAACCTGACAGCGTTGGATCTCGAAGGAGAGGGCGTGGGTGTGGATGGAGAGTGGGTGAACAGCAACGAGATATCCAACCTGTCGCCGCTATCTAATTTAATCCGTCTGGAACGACTGTATCTTTCCGGCAACAGCATATCGGATGTAGCACCGCTATCGAACTTGACCAATCTGGAAGCGCTGTGGCTTGACGTCAACAGCATATCGAATGTGGCACCACTATCTAACTTGACCAGGCTAAAAGGACTGGAGCTTTCCTTCAACAGCATATCGAGTGTAGCACCGCTATCGAACTTGACCAGCCTAAGATCACTGACTCTTGCTGACAACAGCATATCGAATGTGTCTGCACTGTCAGGATTAACCCGTCTGGAATGGCTGGATCTTTCCTTCAACAGCATATCGAATGTGGCGCCGCTATCGAACTTGACCAGCCTGATAGAACTGGATCTTTCCTACAACAGCATATCGAGTGTGGCACCGCTATCTAATTTAACCCGTCTGGAATGGCTGGGGCTTGACAACAACAGCATCTCAGACCTCGCGCCGCTGGTGGCAAATGCGGGATTGGGTGAAGGAGATTGGATTGAAGTAAGTAACAACCCCTTGAGTGCCACATCAATCAACACACACATCCCAG
>JAPPAB010000045.1 GCA_026705765.1 Gemmatimonadota bacterium | reverse complement strand
CCTGTAAGCAGGGCAATTTCCGAATGAACATGCACATCGATAAAACCGGGACAAACGATATGTCCCATCGCATCGATAACCGTATCGGCCTCTACCTGAGACAAATCGCCAATGGCCTCAATGCGATCTCCGCAAATGCCAACATCTGCCTGAAAACCGGGCGTTCGCCCTGTACCGTCAATTACTGTGCCATTGCAAATGAGCAGTTCAAAAGTCATTTTCTACCACCTGTTGAGTTTGTGGCCATTGCCCGGGAAGAAAAGCGCATCTACAACAACGCCCAATGCAATACCGGCAATTTGACCAGCCAGCATCCCCAGGAAAAAAGGCGCGATCTTGCGATAGTATTCAAGACCGCCAAATTTGAGCACGAGCGTCTTGATCGCCCAGCTAAAGAAAATAGAAAATAAACTACTCCGCAAGACGCCCGATGATGAAATCGTGAAACCAATCGGATGGAGCGGAAAGTGGGGAAAACGATAGCGAATATAGAACAAAATACCTGTAAAAGCAGCACCAATACCCAAAAAACGCATGCGATTCCAGTCCGTACTCATCGTCCCTGCGTGTACGCGGTTGGCGGTATAAGTCCACGAACCCACGGCACCGTCACCAGACCCATTAAAACTAACCACCCCAAAATTATAGCTACCAATACCGTAATAGCCCTGATACAGGGTAAAAGCAATAACAGTAGTTGCGCCGATCAAGGCACCAGCGGCAATCGCGGGAACAAAAGCGCGACGGCGTTCAGCGGGCACAACCGCAGCCAGACGCGGGACATGGGCAAGTGTTGTAATCGCAAATGTCTTGGCATCGCAAAAAAATGTATAAGTCAGCCCCAGGGCAACAGCGCTCGGCGCGCCCATACCCGCAACACCAAGTACGTGCCAGGTAAATGCCTGAGCAGTAATAGGACCGCGCAAAAAAACCAGACCACTCTCGGCAATAATATGCGAAAGGCCGAGATAGAGAATCAGCGTGGCACCCCAAAAGGTGAGCAAGGTAAGGACATTCATACCCGATTGCACGAGAAAAAAGATCGTGTACACACTACACAAGATCAGAATAATAAATGACGTGCGATAGGATAAAAGTTCCCCCCCATCATCTATCTGCGCGTTGCGAGACCACACCTTGTGCCAGACATCGCGCAAATGTGCGCGCGCCATCCACAGCCCCCACAGAACGAGAACAATAAAACCGCCAAAACTCTGCCACCCAATAGCCGGGGCCATAGAACACCACATATCGGAACCGCCAAAATCCAATCCAAAGCGATTGAAAATGCCAATCTGAAAAATAGCGAGCAGGTGAAAAAACCAGATGCTGTACAACACATCTGATTTCGTGAAATAGGCAAATGCAATAGTCATCGGCTGAAAGAGAAACCACAGCGGCGGAAAACCGCGCCCGATGGGGATATTGATCTGCCTCATAACATCCAGACGGGGCAAAGCCGTAATGAACCATGAAGCGACATTCCAGCAAAAAACGCCAAAAATGAGCGCAAATCCAATCTGAAAAAAACGCGAGCGAACAAGATTGGCAAACGCATCTTTTGAATCACCCGTACCCGTCAACTCGAGCAGTGCCGTGGCAATGGGAAAAGAAAGCCGTTCGTGCTCCATCCACTGTTTGCGCAAAAGAATGACCACACAGAAATTGGCGAGAAATACAGCACCTAAAAAAAGTGCCCAGCCGGGAAAAAGTGCGATCCACGCATCCCAGGGAAAAGGGGCGCCGGGCGGCAGCCCTTCGTAAAACCCCGTAGCCGCAGCGCGGTCTGTCAGCACATTCCAATCGGTAAAATGTGGCCACAGCCTTTCTGCCCACATATTTTGTGTTGAAGCAAAATAAATAGGCGCAGTAACAACGCCGAGAAAATAGCCCGAAAGCCATTCGCCTTGCATATTGGCAGCCACCATGCCAATACTACATATCGCGATAAGCTCAAAGGATGAGAGACCCCTGAACCTGCGCGAAAAAAAATGGTTGAAAACAAGCAAAGCCAAAAAGGGAATGAGAAACGCCACAGACAAATGGGCAAAATCCCCCCGAGAAGAACGCAGAATCAGGCTACTATACGCAGGCCAAAAATTCACCCAAACAGAAAGGCAAAGACCAATAATGATCGCGCGAAAGGTCATAGGACACCGAATATAGAGAATAAACAGAAAAAATAGGCGTCTATGATAACACCGAGAACCGTCTCGGTCAAGCTACGTACTATTGTTATTCCCATTCCGACATCTTGACATGGGAGAAATGGCGACTTATCATGAGCGTCAAAATGCGGATAGACGAATAGACGAATAGACGAATAGACGAATAGACGAACCCCACCCCACCACCTAACTGCTATCGTTGATTCGCTGATTCGTTGATGAACTGGCCTGAGAGGCGGCCAGTTGTACCCCGTTCCGTTGATTCACTCAGCCGAGGCTTATTATGCACCAGACTTTCTCAGGTATCCTGGAAGAAATGACCATTGACGATGTGCGATCACTCGCGCCCAATGTGGCGGTCATCCCCATAGGCTCCACCGAACCGCACGGACCTGCATTGCCCTATGGAACGGACAACTTTCAGGTCGAATACGTCGCTTATGGAGGCACGCGCAAAGCCAATGAAATGGGTGGTCGCGTCGTGTGTTTGCCCACGCAGCGGGTGAGCTTAAACAACAACTTCCGCGCTTTCCCATTCGCGTGCCGCATGCAAGTCCCCACATTTATGAACCTGTTGAAAGACCTCGTGGCAATGTGCCGCGCGGAAAATGTACACCGCATTGTATTCATCAATGGTCACGGCGGCAATCCCGACACCATCCGCGCAACACAGCGCGATTTGGCCGCACAAGACGGACTCTTCACCTGCTTGATCAGCACGGGATCCTGTGCATCGGAAGACGCAAAAGCTATTTGGGAAAATCGCAGCGATCACGCAGGCGAAGAAGAAACCTCCCAAATCCTGTTCTTGCGCCCCGAACTCGTGCGCGAAGACCTGATAGCCAACAACCCTCCCCAGTATCCCAAATTGAAAACACTGCGAGAATTTGACATCCACTTTGTACGCCCCTGGCATTTGTATTTGCCCACATCCGCTGGCGGCGACGCGCGAAAAGCCTCGGCGCAAAAAGGCGAGACCGTCTTAAACTCAGCCGTGGAAGGAACCGGGCGATTCCTTGCTGAACTATCACAGGCAGAGGACTCAGAGACATTTCCCTATTGAAAGGACCACAGCATGATCACCTACGACACACTCGGCGTAAAACCATTTATCAACGCGAGTGGTACCATTACCACACTGGGCGGCAGCTTAATGCCGGATGAAGTACTGGAGGCGATGTGCGCGGCGGGAGGATCATTTGTCGATTTGAACGACCTGCTCGTAAAAGCAGGCGAATATCTGGCAGACCGCATTGGCGTACCTGCGGCCTTTATCTCTTGTGGCGCAGCCAGCGGTGTACAATTATCCGCCGCGGCGTGCTTTACGGGACCCGACATATCAAAAGCACGCCAGTTGCCGCATACACAGGGATGGCAAAACGAATTTGTAATCAGCCTGGTCGATAGCCATACGTACATCCATCAAGGCATTGAAGTCTGCGGCGGCAAACTCGTGCGAGTGGGCAGCAAACAGGCGGTAACCAGTGAAGACCTCATCGGCGGAATCGGCGAAAAAACAGCGGCTGTGGTGCATTTTTTGGGCAAACAAAGCAAAGAACAACTCGCAGAAGTCATCGCAGGCGCCGAAAAAAAAGGCGTGCCCGTCATGGTAGATGCGGCGGCACAGTTGCCTCCCCGCTCAAACTTAACCGAACTCGTCGAAATGGGTGCAAGCCTCGTGACATTCAGCGGCGGCAAGGGATTGTGCGGACCTCAAAACAGCGGTCTGGTCATAGGAAAAGCGGATTGCGTAGAAGCCGTGCGGATCAATGCCAGTCCCCACTCGGCAATTGGACGCGGCATGAAAGTCGGCAAAGAAGAAATCCTGGGATTGATCGCGGCTGTAGATCTATTTTTGAGCCGAAGCGATCGCGAAGACCGCCAGCGCTGGCAGGGGCAAGCCCGCGTCGTGGTAGATGCAGTCAAAAACATCGCAAACGCCTATGTAATGACCGAAGGACAGGATGCCGCGCCCGAATTCGCGCCCCGCGCATACATAGACCTGCCGGATGAACAGCGCGATGCCGTAATCCACGCGCTACGAGAAGGCGAACCATCAATTGTCGTACGGCGAAGTGCCACTGGTATTTTGATTGACCCCATGACCATGCAAACGGGTGAAGAAGCCGTAGTCGCAGAAAAATTGCTGGAGATATTGACATGATCGACGCGCATTTACACCTCACGCACAACGGCAGATCGGTTGAAGAAACCATCACACATATCGAAGCCATCGGCGCGGAAAAAGCTGTCATGCTACCCATTGAAGATGGCGACGACGAGTTTGGCTGGATGACCGAAGACATAGTCAAGGCGCATCGGGATTATCCCGATACCATCATCCCCTTCTGCCATGTAGATGTCACGCGGGAAGACGCCGTGACCGAACTGGAAAAACGCGCCGCCAGCGGCATCTTTAAGGGCTATGGCGAACAAAAACAGCACCTGCGACTGGACGATCCGCGATTGGAAAAAGTACTGGCAATCTGCAATGAATTGAACTGGCCCGTAACCTGGCATTTTCAAGAAGGCGAGCGGGGATATAACCAGGGCATTGAACACCTCGAAGTGCTCCTGAAAAAATTCCCCAATATTAAATTCATCGGCCACGCCCAATCGTGGTGGGCGCATATCAGCGCCGACGTACCCGCTCCCGAAGAGACCCTGTATCCCACAGGCGCGGTCAAACCCGGCGGCTTAATAGATCGACTATTGGCAGACTATACTAATATGTTTGCCGATTTATCCGCGGGTTCAGGTCTGGGCGGACTGACGCGAGACGAGGACTTCACCGCGGGATTCCTGGCGCGGCATGGCAAAAAATTGATGTTTGCCACAGACTGCCCATGCAGGGATGGTAAAGGTGCAGGTCTCTCCCGCGGCGCGTGTTTCGCGCAATTGAGCCTCCCATTCCTCAAACGCATGCTCGCCCCCAACGCACTGGAGGATATCTTGCACAACAATGCGGTGAGGATTTTAAACCTGTGAGAACCAGACTATCCTGCAGGAGCATAGTTTGAAAAAAGTTTATGTATTGTTGACAATGGACTGCGAGACGGCCAGATCCGACGTGACCCCACATGCGAGGCGAATGTCGGGCAGTGGCCCTGCGGATTACCGGGAGAGTGAAAGATCGATCTATTTTTACGTTGAGACGGCAAAGACGTACGGATTTCCGGTCACGCTTTTTGCACACCCGGAAGTAGCGCTTGAGAATGCAGATCTGCTTCAGACGCTGCAAGATCAGGGCGCGTGTTTGGGGCTGCATTTGCATCCATACAAGCTCAGAGGGGGGAGATACAAATACGATCTGGGCGCGTATTCTGCGCGTACACAGCGCAAGATTATTCAAGAGGCAATGGAGATATGGGCGTCTGCGCTGGGCAAGGTGCCCCGTTATTTCAGGGCGGGTTATTTCTCGGCCAATGATTGCACATTCGACGTACTGCGCGAACTGGGATTTGTGGGCGGCAGTCTTTCAAATCCGGGGCGGGTTCTACCCGCGCACTGCAGTGTTTGGGCCGGTGCAGAGTCCTATCCCCACCGGGCGCATCTGGGATTTCGTTTGATTCGAGGAAATAGCGACTTTATCAATGTGCCGGTATCCGCAGCATTTGGCAGGCCGGTTGCTCAGGGCCATGCGGGCGAGCAGGGTTATGAATGGTCCTATGTCCCGCACACGTACGACCACAGGGCAATTATTCGGGATGTGCTAAATCGTTTCCGAACCGAAAATCCCCGGTTCGGCACCCTTGTGACAGACAGCCATAATGACCAGGATTATTCCGACCCTGTACATCCCGCAAGGCAGAACCTGGAGTTGATACTCAGATCGATTGGGGATTTCTGCGGGCAGATGGAGATGATCCCCGTGGGAATTACGCTCGATGCCCTGTGTGAGCTTGTTCTGGCGGATGGGGATGCGTAGTGTTCAATTATTAAATGGGAGAAAACCGTGCGAATCGATTCTCACGTACACGTATGGACAATGGGGACACCGCCGTTTACCCATAACGATGACATGACCACGCAACGGCCCGATTATCCGGGATTGGTGGAAAATCTCATCAAGTATATGGATCTCAATAAAATCAATCGCACCGTGCTGATCCAGTGCATGTATCACGGATATGACAATCGCTATATGTGCGATTGTTTGAGGCGATTTCCAGATCGCCTGCACGGAGTGGCACTGATTGATCCCCTGAAACCCGACGCGCCCGAAACACTGGCGCGTCTGCACCGGGATCACGGGGTGCAGGGAATGCGATTGTATCCAATTAAAGATCGAGATGCGTCGTGGTTGTCAGATCCTGGGCAGCATGCGCTTTGGGAGACGGCACAAAGACTGGGTGTGCCCTTTACATGGTTTGGACGCTGCCATCAGATTCCACTGCTGGAACCGATATTGCGGCAATTTCCCGAGGTAAATGTAATAGTAGATCATCTGGGCGAGCCGATCCTGTCCGAAGGGCTGGACGGCAGTTTCGGCATCTTGCTGGCAGCGGCAAAATATCCCAATCTCTTTGTTAAAGCGACCCGGATTGATGGGATTTCCGAGCAACCCTGGCCACACGAAGATGTGTATCCCTATGTCAGAGCCGTGTACGAGGCTTTTGGGCCTGAACGGATGCTGGGATGCACGGGATTTCCGGAGAATCCGCAACGCGGGGAGGCCGTTGGTTTTCGCGTGGTTGAAGCGATGGATTTTCTGTCGGATGAAGACAGAGCATGGATTTTGGGCAAAACAGCCGATGCACTCTACGGCAAATAAGGGAAAGGCCGAAATGTACAACCCCCAGGATATTGAAAACGCCCGGCAAAATCTATCTCGCTACAGCTGGGCACAGGAAATCGTGAATGGCTGGGCACAAAGCGTCGCATTTGCCATGCAACAAGATCGAGCGTTTTTCGAAACAATGATCCCCGAATTGACTCCCGGCACGCATTACGGTCAGAACTGTCCGAACTGCGTGGGCAAGCAATCGCTAATGGGCGGCGGACTCTTTGACTGGCACATTGACAGCCCGGATGAAATTACCTGTCGCACCTGTGGCGCAGTTTACCCCAACGCGCAGTACCCGGAGACCGGCGTACTGATATGCCCGCGGATGGGGCAACAGTTCACCTATTACGAAACGCCCGAAGAAGTAGCCGACCCCGAAAATCGCGCAAAGCACGCGCTCAAATGGTTGGGGGACCGCCCCACAATGACGAGTTTTAGCGGTCATATTCGAGATTGCAAAGCAGGCTGGGCACGAAGTCAGGCATTGACACTCGCCAGGCTATACGCAGTAACAGGTGAAATTGGATACGCGGAGCGCGCCATGTGGATCCTCGACCGAATCGCCCGGGTATTCCCAAACTATCTCTACCATTCCTACGACGGAAGCGTCGCGGACTTGCCGCCTGCAGAGGTAGCGGCCAACATGGGTAAAGAAGAGGCCGAGGGTGGCCCTCGCGGCGGACGCTTTCCAAAAGGCGCGATCTGCCACGCTTACGGTTTGCACCAATTTGAGGATTACTCGACCCTGAATAACGGATTCTGGGGCGCGGGCCGCATGAACGTCCACGGAAAGGGAAGCGATGCCGGGGCGCTATATGTATTAACCGTTGCCTACAATCTGATCCGCGATGCAGAGTATGCACCTGGCCGCCGATTGCTGGACGGAGATACGGAGCGACGGATAACAGAGGACCTGATCCTCGCCGGATGTGTGGACATGATGCACTGGAATTCTCTCAGCAACAAGGGCACAGCGGTTTTCGTACTAAGCGCGGCGGTAGGAATGTTTCTGGAACACCCCCAGAAGGTGCGACACGCGCTGGATGGCTTCAATCGGATGCTGGCGGAGCGGTATCATCACGATGGTTTTTACTCGGAATCGCCAGCCTATTCTGCTCACAACCTTTCCAACGTACATGAACTGGCCGACTTGCTACACGGATATAGCGATCCCCCCGGTTATCAGCCAGAAAAAGGCGAGCGGATCGAGCAGTTAGACATGTTTTCAAGCGGGCGTTACCCCCTCTCTCTACTATCTCTAACAAAAATGCTCGCCCCCGGCAACCGCATGCCAATAATTGGCGACACGCAGTACGATACCGAAGCAAACCTTCTCTCCGCTGAAATTCTCGCCGCTCGCCTCGGTGGCGCGTACGCCGGTTTTCTGGAACTCGTTCAGGGAGCGCCTTTATCCGAAAAAGGCGGAGAATACGCGCTGTGGTACCGCCCCTATGATCTATGGGCAGAGACAGCGACACTACCCCTGCATACCGAGTGGTTCCCCGGCTGGCATGTGGGCGTCTTGCGCGGCGGTCGAGATGACACCGCGCTTTATTTAAACGGCAATGAGCACCAGTGGACCTTGCAAACCAGTCACCGGCATCAAGATATCTTGAGCCTGAGCTATTACGCCTATGGGGAGGAACTCGCCTCGGACCGCGGTTATTTTTCCGGTAGTAGCCAGCAACTCCCAGACGGCCGCAGCGGACAAGTTTGGGTAAAAAGCAGTCTATCGCACAACCTGGTAGTAGTCGATGAAGAAGAGCAAAACAACACGGCTTGCGGTTCCAACCTGGAATTATTTGGCACAGCACCAGGCATCGAAGTCGTACAGGCCTCGGGCGTGAATGTGTACCCCCAGTGTCAGGAATATCGACGCACCTGCGCAATGGTGACAACGCCGCAGGGACAAACCTATAGTGTGGATCTTTTCAGGGTCAAAGGCGGTCGAACCCACCAGTACAATTTTCACTGCAATGGCTCACCAACAGGCATGAACCCGGCAACGCCATCGCCGCAGGCAGTAACATTGGGAGACGCCTGGGATATATGGCTCGAAAATCCGCAGGCGATTGCACCCCGGGAACCGACCACATTTACATGGCAATTTCGGAATGTGAATCTGGATCTGATGCTGTTAAATGTACCAGACCGCATTATTCTCGCAGATGTGCCCGGCTGGCGGGTTGGAACACCTGAGGAACTGGAAAAACCCGCGATCAGACAAATTTTCGCAGAAAACCGCGCCGAGGATGGCAATGAGACACTTGCAAGCCAGTACGCCGCCGTAATTGCGCCCTACAAAACCGGAAATTCTCCACTACCTGACGCGCGGTTGCTCGCAGATGATCCAGACACCGGTGTTCTCGCAATTGAAGTAAAACTACCGGACCGCACCGATTATATTATCTCGACAAAGGACCAAAAAGAGCGACAATTCGGCCCCGTAACCGCTGCCGCGCAATTTGCATTTGTATCGGTAAATGATCAAGGCGTACAGGGCTATTTGCTGAATGGCACAGTATTGACATATGGCAATCTAAAAATTTCACTAACAGAAGCGATTACCACTCTTAGGGTACAGTCGGTGGAAAAAAGTGTAATTCATCTCGCAGAACCATTACAAAACCCACAGGCAGTCATCGGCTCTTATTTACTCGCCGGAGAGTCACCCCAGACCGGTTTTGAAATTGCATCGGCCACAGAAAACGCGATTACCGTGCGGGACTATCCCGCGATTACTTGCGACAAAATCAGAATCTTAAATTCCGTCTGGGCGCATATTGCACCTTAAAAATAGGGAGGGAATCACATGCAAATCTTCGATCAATATTCAGATCTCCTGCAGCAGATTGAACAGAAAGGCTATCCATCCCAGGTACTCGGACATACGCCGGATGGGGCACCGCTGGTATGTATCAGAACCGGAGGAGAAAAAACACCGGCTATTTTTATCAGCGCGGGCAGTCATTCGACAGAACAGGCCGGAGTCGGAGCGGCAATGGGGCTACTGGACGCGCTCGACACAGAACACCAGGTCTATATAATACCCACCCGCGATCCAATGGGAATGAACGGATATGCGTACGCGCTGAGCTTGAGCCTCGGCGAAGAGCCGGAATTAAACTCCGTAGAAGATGTCGAGAAAATTCTGCGGACACACGGCGAGGTACTCTACGAAGAGGATGAAACAGTAGTCGCAATTATAGGCGAATACGGGTACTCGACTAAGGGGATTTTCGGGAAATTCGAGGTGGGAGTTGATTTTCTAAAACCGCTCTTTGGGCGGCGCATTTTCTTTCCATCAAGCGCCGAAGGCATTGAAGGCACTGCCCTCTGCCAGCGAGCATATACCCTGATTGTAAGTCCAGAAGGCGAGATATTGCACATCAATCGCTTTCACGATACAGCGTGGTCGCCCGTGGAACCGCGTTGCACGCGCAATTTAATGGCTAAAATTCAACCCGGACTGACACTGGACCTCCACGAATACGGAGAAGACGGCTTCTGGTTCTCCGCCCGTCACCAGCGCAATGCAGATGATGAACTGTGGGAAAAGCGGATGGCAGATGCAATCATTCGAGCAGTTGCCGATTCCGGAGCTAATCTTGCGCCAGAAGGTTATTCGCCCGGATCGTTTTTTGAAACAGGAGAACGCGGCGTATTCTGGTTAATTGCCCAGGAACGAGGAGAGGGCCTGAATCTGGCCGATTACGGAGCGCATCAATACGGTCCATCATTTACAATTGAAACGGGAATGACCATGCAGGGCGGGTATCAGGAGCGCGTGCAAACATCTATGCTGGCAGCACAAACCGCGATATCGGTTTTTGAAGAACGTTGGCGTTGAGACAATAAAGATTACCCGTGAGGGGAATCGCGTTATGAATTTAATCCAAAAAATCGCGTTGTACACATTTGTCGCGCTTATCGCGTGTGGTGGTAATAAACCCACAGAACCAGAAAATGGAGATAATCCCACAGATAGTGGTCTGGATGCACACCGCTTTGATATTACGGAAAATCAGACCAGCGATTTCGGCATGAACACGCCTGGAGGACGCGGGGGCAGAATCATTCGGGTGACAAACCTATTGGCAAGTGGACAGGGATCGCTGGATGCGGCGCTATCTGCATCGGGCTCGCGTATTGTAGTATTTGAAGTGGGAGGGGTAATTGACCTGAACAAAACGCGGTTGAACATCCGCGAGCCGTATGTGACAGTGGCTGGACAAACCGCGCCGAGCCCGGGCATTACCATCATTCGCGGTGCCATTTTCATTCAGACGCACGATGTAATTTTACAACATATTCGGGTGCGACCAGGCGATGCGGGCGAAGCAAAAAGAAGTGGATGGGAGCCAGATGGCATCTCCACAGCGGGTGCTGATGCGTACAATATATTGATCGATCACTGTTCGATTTCATGGGCAGTAGATGAAAATTTGAGTGCATCGGGTCCAAACACCGAAGGACCCGATGCGACTTCTCGTCGCATCGCATTTGTCAATTGCATTATCGCCGAATGCCTGAATGATGCATCGCACAGCAAAGGTCCCCACTCCATGGGATCGCTAATTCACGACTTCTGCCGAGAGATCGCCATCATCGGCAATTTGTATGCCCACAATGCAAATCGCAATCCGTATTTCAAGGCATTTACAACCGGGGTGATTGTGAACAATTTGATCTACAACCCGGGGGCCCGAGCGATTCAACTGAGTTTTTCAGATGCCGAATTTAGCGATACCAATCTCGTTCCACAAAACGCGCGCGTAAGCGTGGTGGGCAATGTAATGATTCACGGTGACAATACGCGGTCGGGACTGGCACTGGTATCCTCAAAGGGCGATGCCTATCTCGAGGATAATATCGCTCTGGATAGAACAGGAGCTAATGTGCCTTTGACCTCGGGCAATATCCGCATCTTGGAAGAGAAACCCATCTGGGGCAACATCACACCATTGCCCGCATCAGCCGTTGTAGAACATGTAGTACAAAGCGCGGGTGCGCGTCCAAAAGACCGCGATGAAATAGATCAGCGGATTATACGAGAGTTTCTCGAACGCAAAGGCAGGATGATCGATAGTCAGCAGGAGGTGGACGGATATCCCCAGATGAATATGGTCAGACGACCGCTGAATATTCCCCCGAATGTGGATGCGTGGTTGGCGCAACTCGCGGCAGAGCTTGAAGGAAATTAACCGTAAAAAGAAAAAGGATAATACATGCAAAAACGAACACTTGGACGTACCGGGCATCAGAGCACAGTAGCGACCTTTGGCTCATTCTCGGTCGGATATGTAGATCAGGACGAAGCAGACCGAGCCATACAACTCGTCCTTGACCACGGCGTAAACCACATCGACATAGCACCGAGCTATGGACACGCGATGGAACGCGTAGCCCCGTGGATGCCCGACATACGGGACGACGTATTCCTCGGCGCAAAAACAACTGGTCGCACGCGCGACGAAGCGTGGCGGGACGTGGAACAAATGATGAAACGACTAAACGTCGAAAACTTCGACCTGTTCCAACTCCACTCAGTCGGTACGATCCCCGAACTGGACAAAGCCACCGCATCGGGCGGCGCACTCGAAACCCTGATAGAAATGCGCGAACAGGGTTTGACCAGATGGCTGGGCATCACCGGGCACGGACCCCAGGTACCGAGTACCATCCTGGAAAGCCTGAGCCGCTTCGATTTCGACACCGTCATGTTCCCACTGAACCCGGCAAGCATGCGGGACGCGAACTATCGCCGGGACGCCGAAACACTAATCGCCGAGGCAAATGCGCGCGACATCGGCATCCAAACAATCAAAATGATCGCACGCGGTGGCTGGGGTGAAAATTCAAAAGACTGCAACACCTGGTACGACCCGCACCGGGAACAAGAAGCCATTGACCGGTCCCTGTGGTGGGTTCTGTCCCAGCCCATACACACCGCCCCCACCTGTGGCGAAATCAGCTTACTGCCAAAAGTCCTCAACGCCGCCGAGCGATTCGTTCCCCTCACCCCCGACGAACAGGCCGCCGCCATCGCCGCACAGCGACCACCCCAGCCGCTTCCCGCACTGGCGATACCGGAAGTTTGAAGGATGAAGTGTGAAGATACATCCATAAGACCACAAACTTTGCATTGCCAACCGGGAAAAACTTTGGCATCATGAAAAAAGAGAGTGTTGGACTCTAGGCTTATTCTATGGGGCAAGCCAGATCTGACAAACAACCATCCTTAAAACAGGAAGGAACTTATCATGCTCAAGCAAATAGTCGGCGCAATTCTCCTTATTGTAGGGGTAGCGGTTGCCATCCACACCGTAGTAGAACCGCTCTACCACGCCTCCAGCGACGGGCAGCCATACAGTCCGTTTTGGGACATCCTGAATCTGTTAATGATTCTATCAATTATTCTGGGCCTGATATTCGGATACATTCGGAAAAAAAGCATTGATAGCGGCAACGCCATCACCCGCGAATACCTCGCTGCCAACATCCAGTTCTACGGCTTGTTATTCATCGGCATCATGTTCTTCTGGAACTATTTTAATCTCCACAGTGGCGCATTTACCGCAATAGGAGAAGAAACCGTATCTCTCGTGTGGATACTCATCGACGCGAGCCTCCCTCTACTTTTAGGCGCGACGGGCATATCTCTGCTACGAGCCAACGACGAGTAAAGTGGCGCAGCTACTATTCATAGCCGGTGGGGGTGCTCTGGGAGCCTTATTGCGCTACGGCATGTCCATGAGCATACACATCCTGTTCGGACGCGGCTTTCCCTATGGCACGCTCACGGTCAACGTCACCGGATCGATCCTCATGGGACTCCTTTACGTATGCCTGTCTGAATATATGGACATGCCCTGGCGCGATGGCCTGCTAATAGGTCTTCTGGGGGCATTCACCACTTTCTCAACCTTTTCCATCGAAACCCTGCACCTTCTGGAAACGAGTCATCCTGTACTCGCCTTGATGAACATCATCTTAAGCGTCACCCTCTGCATTGCTGGGTGCTGGATCGGCATCGCAATCGGGCGAGCGCTATAAAGAAATTCATCATACCAAAAAAATTAACTCTGAAAGAACACTCTGACCAATGGCGTGTATAAACAGCACAGACAGAAGACAGTTACAAACAGTTACACAAAGGAGAATTTCATGGTCAAACGCATCATCGCCATTGGCATCATCTTTTTCTGCATCGCAGTAGGCTGGATTATTCTGAGTGCCACCACCTACATACGCACAGAGGAACAGGACGACAAGCTCAAAAGTGCTGTGGGGCAACTCTGGGGCACAGCACAGACCCAGAAAGCTCCGCAAATCTACTGGCTGGAGCGCGTCACCCATATCGAAACTATCGACGGCGAGTCTGTCTCACGCACAGTAGATGAAAAACACTTCCTGAATCTGAAAGCCAGTCGCATTGAAATCGACCTGTCTCTGGATCACCGGCGCAAAGGCTTGCTGTGGTATTCCACCTACCAGGTACAATTCGCAGCCTCGTACACCCTGATTAACTCCACCGACCAGAACCGACACCTGTCCTTCGACCTGGAACTACCCGCCCCGAACGCAGTGTACGACAACTTCACCTTAACCGTTGACGGTCAGTCCATTGCCGAACTCCCAATCCGCAACGGCCATTTAATCCAACCCATCGAACTATCACCCGGGCAGGAACTCTCCATTGATCTCTCCTATCACTCCCAGGGCCTGGACCAATGGCGGTACAGTTTTGGGGACCACGTCAATCAGGTATCGGACTTTGAACTGGTGATGCACACGGACTTCGCCGCTATTGATTTTCCCCAGGATAGCATGTCTCCCACCTCGAGGACCCGCGATGGCGACGCCTGGACCCTGACGTGGAAATACAACCATCTCCTCACCGGCATTGACCTGGGAATGATCCCCCCGGCCCGTCTCAATCCCGGACCCTGGGTTGGCAAAGTCGTTGCCGCCGCCCCCATCTCCCTCTTTCTTTTTTTCTTTTTGCTCTTTATCTTTTCCATTGTGCGCGGCCTCGACCTGCACCCGATGCACTATTTCTTCATCGGTGCCGCCTTCTTCAGTTTTCACCTGCTACTGGCTTATCTGGTTGACCACCTGATCATCCACTACGCATTTGTCCTGTCTTCGGCGGTCTCCATTGTCCTCGTCATCTCGTACATGAGGCTGGTCCTGGGCACGCGCCTGGCCTTTGTCGAAATTGGTCTGGGGCAATTTGTCTATCTCGTGCTCTTTTCCTACACCTTTTTCTTTCCCGGCTATACCGGACTCGCCGTCACCCTCTTGTGCATCACAACCCTGTTCGCCGCCATGCAATTCACCGGCCGCATCGACTGGAACACAGTATTTAATAAGGAACCATCTCAATGAGCATTTCAGTAGAGAAAATCGACCTCAACGTTTTGAACATGCACACGCGATTCCCGTTTAAATACGGAATAGCATCGCTCGTGGCATTGCCCCATTTATTTGTGCGGGCGCAGGTCAAAGTCGATGGAAAAACAGAAATTGGATTGGCTGCAGAGGGACTGCCGCCAAAGTGGTTCACCAAAAATCCAGACGCGCCATTTGAATCTGATCTGGATGAAATGCTCACCGTTATTCAAAATGCCTGTGATATCGCCCTGCACAGCGATGCAGAAAATTCAGTATTCGATCTCTGGCAGACGATTTATGCCAAACAGAGCGCGTGGGCAAAAACAACGGCTTATCCGCCGCTCCTGTGGTCATTCGGCGTCAGCATGATCGAACGCGCAGTGATCGACGCCTTTTGCAGGGCAAAAGGCACGACATTTGCACAAGCTATAAAAGAAAATGCATTGGGCATTCGCCTTGCCGATATCCACAGCGAATTGCACGGCAATGCCCCCGGCGACCTCTTGCCACACGCGGCGCGGCGATCAATCACCGTGCGGCACACCGTGGGCCTCGCCGATCCATTGACCGATGAAGACATCGCAGACGAAGATCGCGTAAATGATGGCCTGCCGCAGTCATTGGCCGCAAATATCGAAGCCTATCAGCTAACACACCTGAAAATTAAGCTGTGCGGAGATGCAGAACAGGACCTTGCTCGCCTTCGGCAAATCGCGGGCCTGATGCCCGATCAATGCGCCTTCACACTCGACGGCAACGAACAATACACAGAGGTCGAACCCTTTAGAAAACTCTGGAATACCATCCAGGGCGATACCGTACTCTCATCTTTCATGGAAGGACTGTTATTTGTCGAGCAACCACTCCATCGCGACATGGCCCTCAGCGCAACCGTCAAAGCCGTATTGACAGATTGGACCGATCGCCCCCCGATGATCATCGACGAATCGGACGGCGCGCTCGACAGTGCAACGCAGGCATTAGACTGCGGTTACGTGGGCACGAGCCACAAAAATTGTAAAGGCATTTTCAAGGGCATTGCCAATGCGTGCTTAATAGCCCATCGCCAACAACGCGATCCCTCGGGAACATATATCTTAAGCAGTGAAGACCTCGCCAATGTCGGCCCCGTGGCTCTGTTACAGGACCTCGCTACACTCGCTGTATTGGGCGTAGATCACTCAGAGCGCAACGGACATCACTATTTTGCGGGATTGGACATGTATCCCGAAACCATCCAAAAACAGGTACTCGCGCATCACAGCACCCTTTATCGTCAACACGCGCGAGGCTTTCCGATCCTAAATGTACACAATGGCACACTCAACGTAGAAAGCGTCGTCGAAGCACCATTTGGTTATGGCTTTGAACTGGACACCCTTCAATTTACCCCCCTTGCGGACTGGACCATAGATGAACTGACCTGAGAGTTAAAACAATGACCATAAACTGGCACCACATCGAAAAAGAAGTAACGAATTTCTTACAACACCTCATTCGGTGTAACACGACCAATCCCCCCGGCAATGAAATCCTGTGTGCAAATTATATCGCCGATGTATTGAAGGATGAGGGCATTGACCCCCTGGTCACAGAATCAGAACCCGGGCGAGGAAATGTCACAGCGCGCTTAAAAGGCGGAACCGCACCCGCGCTCATGCTATTGGGACATACAGATGTCGTCGCCGTAGAACCCGATAAATGGTCGCGCGACCCTTTTGGCGGAGAACTGCACAACGGCTATATCTGGGGACGCGGCGCACTGGACATGAAAAATATGGTCGCGGCAGAACTCATGGTCTTCTTGCTCTTGAAACGACAGGGTGTAGCACTAAACCGCGACGTAATCTATGCGGCAACCGCAGATGAAGAAGCCGGCAGAGGAAACCACGGCATCGGCTGGCTCATCGATCACCACCCCGAACAAGTCAATGCAAAATACGTATTGACAGAAGGCGGAGGCGGCGATTTTTATGTAAATGGAAAACACTTTTACACGTGCCAAACGGGCCAAAAAGGCATTTTTCGCTTTCGCCTGCAAGCAAAGGGACGCCCAGGGCACGGCTCCCGTCCACACCGCGACAATGCCGTCGTCAAACTCAGCCGCGCCATTGCTGCTTTGGGACAGGCAAAACTTCCCATGCATCCCTCTAAAACACTGCGCGCATTCTTAGAAGGCATTGCAGCGACACAGGACGATGAGACCGCACAACAGTTGCGCCGCGCACTCGATGAGACAGACAGCGAGAACGCATTGCAAAAATTGCCCCTCGCGCCAGATATGATTGCCTCACTGCGCGCCCTATTGCACAACACGGTTTCTCCGACGATCCTGGAAGCTGGCAGTAAAATCAATGTCATACCCGCCGAAGCAACTGCGCGGATCGATGGCCGGCTCGCGCCCGGTCAAACCGACAAGAGCTTTGAAGCCGAAATCCGATCCTCGATTGGCGATGAAATTGATCTTATAGTGGACCAGTATAGCCCACCTTTAGAAGCCAGTACAGATTCGCCCCTATATGAAACCATCGTCCATGTCATGGCAGAACGCGACCCAGACGCCACCGTAATCCCCGCGCTGATGAGCGGAGGCACAGACGCCAAGCATATTTGCCCGCGCTGGCCCCATGTACAGGTTTACGGATTTATGCCCCACCGACAAGTGCGAGAAGAAAAAGAAATGAATCTGATACACGGGCATAACGAACGCACCTCAGTCGAAAATCTCGTCTTTGCAACGCGCATTTTATACGATATTGTAATGCGATTTTGCCAATCCTCACCAGGAGATAACGCATGAAAATTCTGGTGACAGATTATGCCTGGGCAAATCTGGACGCAGAAAAAAGTGTCCTGGATGAAATCGGAGCCGAACTCATCCCCGCACCCGATGGCGAAGAAGAAACACTTGTCCAATTGGCGCAGGGGTGCTGTGGCATCATGACCTGCTGGGCCCAAACAACGCGCGAGGTCATCGCATCTGCATTGCCCGATCTAAAAGTAATCGTGCGATACGGCGTAGGACTGGACAATATCGATGTAGCCTATGCAACCGAACAGGGCATTCCCGTAGCCAATGTACCCGATTATTGTTTTATCGACGTAGCCGAACAAACCATGGCTCTGCTCCTGGGACTTTCGCACAAAGTCGCGCAATTTGACCGGCTCATCCGCAACGGCATCTGGGATATCCAGGCCGGCTTGCCCCTGCGGCGTTTAACCGGACAGGTACTCGGCCTGATCGGATTTGGGCAAATCGCGCGTCAGGTCGTCCCCCGCGCCCGGGCTTTTGGGCTGCATGTGTTGGCCTACTCGCGGTCTTTGACACTGGAACAAGCGCGCGCCTGTGGCGTCGAATTCGCGGATCTGGACACCCTGCTTCGCACATCGGATTTCGTATCGCTTCACTGTCCCTCTACCGATGAAACGCGAGACCTGATCAATGCCGATAATCTCGCAAAAATGAAGCCAACAGCGTGTTTGATCAACACATCGCGGGGCGATATTATCGATGAAGCAGCACTCCTCGCGGCACTAAAAAATAACACCCTTGCGGGTGCTGCCCTCGACGTGCGATGCCAGGAACCGCCCGAAACAGGAGATCGTTTAATCCACACAGATCGGGTAATTCACAGCCCGCATTCGGCTTTTTATTCAGAAGAATCACTCGTAGAATTGCAAAAAAAAGCCGCCTGGGAAGCGCGACGCGTCCTGACGGGAAAATCCCCCGTACATCTGGTCAATCCGGAATACAAAAATCAGTAACCAAAGGAGTATCAGCGTGAGCAAACCAAACGTGGGTATTGTGGTTCGGAAATCGCTCAGAGAAAGAATTTTGAGCGATTGGGATTTGGAGACATTGGAAAGTTTTGCAAATGTGACAATCAACGACGAGGACCGCGATATCGTAGATGGTGAAGCGGCTGAATTTCTAAAGGGAATGGACGGGGCGATGACGAGTTGGAATTCGGGAGATTTGACACCAGCGATTCTGGAAGGCGTGCCAACGCTGAAAATCTGGGCTTATGGCGCAGGCACCGTAAAGGGAAAAATCTGCGATGAAGCGTGGGAAAAAGACATAGTAGTTACAAGTGCCGCGCCCGCAATAGCCGATGATGTCGCGGAAATGACCATGGGATTCATGACCATGGGATTGCGCCGGGTATTTTCCCATTCGCGCGCCATGCGAGAAGGCGAAAAAAAACCGGACAAGACCGAATCTCGCTCGCTGTATCGGCGCACAATCGGCGTCATCAGCGCCAGCCAGGTCGGGCAGCGCGTAATGCGGTTGTTGCGCCCCTATCAGACGCGCATATTGCTCTACGACCCCTTTGTGACGCCAGAACGCGCACGCGAGGAATTTGGCGCAGAACTCGCGGACCTGGAGACAATAGCGCGCGAGGCAGAAGTCGTAACCGTTCACGCACCCAAATTGGACGCGACATATCACCTCTGGAATGAAATGCATTTCAAACTCATGCGCGACGACTGCGTATTTATCAACACCTCGCGCGGTGCAAATATCGACGAAGCCGCACTAATCGCAGAATTGCAAAAAGGGCGATTCTCCGCCTTCTTAGACGTAACCGATCCCGAACCGCCTGCTATGGACAGCCCGCTGCGCCGTTTGCCCAACGTAGTCTTAACGCCGCATTGCGCCGGACTACAATCCTATCGCATCGGCGCACTGGTAGTCGAAGAATTGCGCCGTTTTTTTGCGGACGAAGAGCAACTGTTTCAAGTCAAACGAGAAATGCTGGACCGGCTGGCATAGAAAGGATATAATGCAAAAACGCGTAGATTATTTATCCTGGGATGAGTATTTTATGGGCGTAGCCCTGCTATCGGCACACCGAAGCAAAGACCCCAATACACAGGTAGGCGCATGTATTATCAACGAAAAAAAGAAAATCGTGGGCATTGGATATAACGGATTGCCAATTGGATGTTCAGACGATGAGTTTCCCTGGGGCAGAGAAGGCGATTTTCTCGACACAAAATATCCCTACATCTGCCATGCAGAATTAAATGCAATTCTGAACAAAATCAGCGCAGACTTGCATGAATGCACGCTTTACGTCACCTTATTTCCGTGCAATGAATGTGCAAAAGTAATTATTCAGTCGGGCATTCGCGAAGTAATCTATCTGGCGAATAAATACCCAGAGTCCGATTCCGTAAAAGCCACCTACCGCATGTTTGACAGTGCGGGGGTTCGCTATCGCGCGCTGGAAGAATATCGAGAGCGCGTTGTCCTTGATTTCAGAGTCTGAGGCAGTCATGGCATCTCTGACACTTCAAAATAGCATGGACACCAAGGCATTGCCAGGCGCGACCGATTTGAAGCGCGCGCTTGTGGATATTTTATATCGCAGGCAGTTTGGTGCATTGCTAATTTTGGGCATTGATCCCCTCAATCGGACGCATGGGAACAATGCGCTTAAAGTGCTAAATTCCATTATTATTCCCACCCCCGAAAGCTTTCACATAACAGATGACAAACTCGCCGTACTTTTTAATGCCGATGATGCGCGCGTACCTGAAATCCCATCATCTCTACCTGCCGAGATTGCCGACCAAACAGGACACCGCGTATCTTGTGGTGGCATCAAAATCTCGAGCGACGATTATGGCCTGCATCCCCAAATGTCCGAGATAATCTTTTCCACTGCCCAACGCGTACTCGCCCGGGCACAACAACACGCGATCCCGCACGTGGTCTGGTTGACCGAAAAACCTACAGAGGATGCATTACATCTAACGGATATTTCCCTGAACTTTTTTCGAGAAATTGCGCGTATCAATGCCGCGCTGGTACAGAGAATGACACTGGAATCGCGCACAGATTTCTTAACAGGTCTGTACAATCGGCGCGGCTTTGAAGCAGTATTTACCCGAATGGTGCGACGCGCAAATCGCAATGGAAAGCCCCTCGCCCTCTACTACATAGATTCCGATTCGCTCAAAGCGATCAACGACAGCAAAGGGCACGACGCGGGCGACCGATTTATTGCAGATTTGGCACAGGTATTGAATGACATGCTACGCGGATCGGATTTGTTATCGCGGTTGGCGGGAGATGAATTTGCTGCGGTGGTTGAAAATACGCCGAGAACGCGTGCTTATGCAATAGCCCGCCGTTTGAACCGGGCTGTTGATGAACGCACGGAAGGCACGATATCCATTGGGGTTTATCACGGCGTACCCGAATCGACAGAAGACGCACTCAGAAAAGCAGATGCCGCTCTTTACCGTGTAAAAAACCGAGGAAAAAATGATATAGAACTGGCTGACCCGGTTTAGAAACTCCAAAAGGGGTTGCATCGTCTTATTAAAGATAATACGAGAAGCTTACCCCACTCATTTGAAGGAGAAAGTCATGCCAAAAAAGAAACGCTATGGTATGAATAAATACCAGAAAAGAGCAAAGAAAGTAGGCGAACTTCGGTTGCGGCGGGAAGATATTCCGCATTATCTCGCACTGGCAGAGAGCGACGACCCGGCAGACCGGCACGAAGCCGCTGCCAATTTGTGTCCGTGTCATGTGCGGCATCCCGTTCCCGAAATACAGACCGCGCTCTTCATGCTCATGGAAGACCCCGACCCAAACGTGCGCGCACGCGCCTGGCACACGCTGGAAGATGGCGGCGTACCCGACGACCCGAGAATGGATGAAATTTTTGAACGCGCCCGTCAAAATGAAACCAATAAGACAGTCCTGAACTTTATGCGACAGGTGCAAAACGAAAATCACGCGCACAAAGAACGCACCATGCTCAAAGTCGCAGCCCAATCGGAATACAATCAGACTGGCCGATGCGATTTTTGCGGAACAACCGGCAGGGTAAAAACAGATTTTGACACCGAAATACCCGACAGGGGGCAGATGCGCTTTGCATTGGTATGTGAAGATTGTGTAAAATAAAAAAAGTAGGGGCGACCCCCTGTGGTCGCCCACTTTGCCAGAGTGCTAAAGTTGTATTCCAATTCAACAAAGGATTTTTTATGATCGAAGGACCATCAGAAATTGAGTATCCGTGTTTATGGAATTTTAAGATCATTGGTCGCGAAGAAGAAAACATGCGTCGGGCGATTGCCAAAATTGTGGGCGACAGCGATTATACCCTGACCTTTTCAAATCAGAGCAGGCACGGGAAGTATCGCAGCTTAAACCTCGATATGGTCGTCCTCGACGAATCCCACCGCCTCAATATCTATGAGGCTCTCAGACACCATCGCAGTATTCAGATTGTGCTTTAAATCCATCCGTTTTTCCTATTTTATCTTGACAATCCACGCTATTTCTTGCACTATTTACGGCTTGCGATCCTCGCTTATTACGGTGCTGTCGTAGTGGAATTAAACAACCTCTACGATTGAGAGACCCCACCCGTTGAGCTTCCTATGTACAATTTTAACTTTAGCATGCAGAATATTGAAGACGGTCAGGGCCTGGGCATTGCGCTGACCGGAATGATCATTGTCTTCAGTGTTTTGACATTGATCAGCGTATTTATTGTAATATTGCCCAAAATATTAGCTGTTGTAGCAAAGAAATTTCCCGAATCTGCAGGACATCATGGTGTACCTGTACAGGCTGAAGACGATAACTCTACACTGGCCGCAATCGGTTACGTCATGCACATGAGGCGCACGGGAAAAACTTGACACAACTGATCACAAGATTTTTCAGGTAACGAATGGACATATTTTACGATTTTTTGAACACAACTGGATTTGCCAACTTGAGTTGGGGCAATGTCATTATGATCGCAATCGGCATTGTATTTATCCACCTGGCGATCACCAGAGATTACGAACCCCTGTTGTTGCTGCCAATTGGTTTTGGCATGATCGTGGGAAACATCCCCGCTATACCGAGCATGGCCCTCGGCGTTTACGACGAAGGCAGTGTATTGCGCTATATTTACTTTGGGGTGACATCGGGCTTATTCCCACCGCTGATTTTTTTGGGAATTGGCGCGATGACCGATTTTTCGACACTCCTATCCAATCCCAAATTGGTACTATTAGGCGCAGCGGCGCAAATGGGTATATTCCTGACCCTGATCGGCGCGCTCTATCTGGGCTTTTCACCTGCGGAATCTGGAGCCATCGGAATCATAGGCGGCGCCGATGGACCTACGGCCATTTTCTTATCTGCCAAGTTAGCCCCTCATCTTTTGGGCGCCATTGCCATCGCCGCGTATTCGTACATGGCACTCGTACCGGTAATTCAGCCGCCGGTTATGAAGCTATTGACCTCCAGACGCGAGCGACTGATTCGCATGCCCGAACCACGCAAACCCTCCAAGCGCGAACGCATCATCTTTCCGATAGCTGGCTTCTTGATTGCAACCTTAATTGCACCGGGCGCATTGACCCTGCTGGGCATGTTGTTTTTTGGCAACTTGTTAAAAGAGAGCATGGTCACAGACCGATTGGCAGAATCCGCACGCACGGCAATGGTCGATATTGTGACAATCCTGCTCGGTTTCTCCGTAGGCGCCAGCACAGAGGCACAGACATTCTTGACCTCTGATTCGCTTTTGATTTTTGGCCTGGGCGCGCTATCTTTTGCAGTCGCTACGGCAAGTGGCGTCCTGTTTGCAAAGTTGATGAACGTGTTGACAAAAGAAAAAATCAATCCCCTCGTAGGTGCCGCAGGCGTATCGGCAGTACCCGATTCTGCGCGCGTCGTACAGATGGTGGGGCAACAAGAAGACCCACATAATTTCTTATTGATGCACGCCATGGCACCCAATGTAGCTGGCGTGATCGGCTCAGCCGTTGCCGCGGGGATCTTGTGGTCGGTACTGGTTCAGTAGGTTCTGCATTTGGTGAAGGATTTTAATTATGGCAAAGAAAAAAGTAATATTTATGAATACAGCATTTCGCGACGGCTTCCAGTCGGTCTATGGGGCACGCGTATTCACACCCGACTTTTTACCTGCGGTAGAAGCCGCACGCGACGCGGGGATTGATTATTACGAAGCCGGAGGCGGAGCGCGATTTCAATCCCTGTACTTTTATTGCAACGAAGATGCATTTGCAATGACCGATGCCTTCCGAGAAGCCGCAGGGTCAAAGGCCAATTTGCAGACCCTGGCGCGTGGGGTGAATGTAGTGGGATTGGAATCGCAGTCGAGCGACATCATCAAGCTGCACGCCGAACTGTTTAAAAAACACGGCATTACGACCATCCGAAATTTTGATGCCCTCAACGACGTCAACAATTTGATCTACAGCGGGCAATGCATCGCAGAAGCGGGATTGCACCACCAGGTATGCGTGACATTGATGGAATTGCCACCCGGATGCACCGGCGCACACGACGCGGATTTTTATGAACAAACACTCCGCGAAATTTTAGAAGCCGATATTCCATATCACTCCGTGTGTTTCAAAGATGCTTCAGGTACAGCCGTGCCATCAAAAGTATATGAGACCATTAAACGGGCGCGCCAACTGCTACCCGACGGCACATTTATCCACTTTCACACCCATGAAACAGCCGGGATCAGCGTACAGGCCAATCTGGCAGCGTTGGAAGCGGGAGCCGATGCCATAGACCTGTCCCTGGCACCGTGTTCTGGAGGCACCTGCCAGCCCGATATCCTGGTCATGTGGCACGCACTTCGCGGCACAGATTACGACCTGGACATCGACATAGAGAAAGTCCGCGACGCCGAGGAAGTATTTAAAGAATGCATGGCGGATTACTTTTTGCCACCAGAAGCTACGGCAGTCGAACCCATGATCCCCTGGAGTCCAATGCCGGGCGGCGCGCTCACGGCCAATACGCAGATGTTGCGAGACAATGGCATTATGGACAAATATCCCGACATGATCAAAGCCATGGGCGACGTAGTCGCACGAGGCGGTTTTGGCACATCTGTCACACCCGTATCGCAATTCTATTTTCAACAGGCATTTAACAACGTGATGTTTGGCCCCTGGGAAAGAATCGCCGAACCCTATGGACAGATGGTACTCGGCTATTTTGGCAAAACCCCTGTACCCCCCGACCCCGAAGTTGTGAAAATTGCGGCAAATCAGTTGGGACTTGAACCCACAGACCAGCCGCCTCTTGAACGCAATGATGCCGATCCCGAAAAAGGGAGAGACGCCGCGAAGAAACTGTTGGACGCCGAGGGAATTGAGGCGACGGACGAGAACATCTTTATCGTAGCGACGTGCGGCGATAAGGGAATGGATTTCTTGAAAGGCAATGCGGAAATTGGCGTACGGAAAATAGAAAAACAGGATGACGCACCCGTGCCAGTTGCCGACGGCGCAGCAGAATACAAGCTACAGGTCAACGGCAAATCCGTGCGCGTGCAAATCGACGGCAACATCGCCACCGTAAATGGCACAGCTTATACAGTGGATATAGAAGATACGGTATCTACACAGGTATCAACACCCGCAAATGCCGAATCCGTAAGCGCGCAAATGCCCGGAAAAGTCATTCGGATTTTAAAACACACAGGGGATCAAGTCCAGGCCGGCGAAGCGATCCTCATTCTGGAAGCCATGAAAATGGAAGTCCAGATCACCTCTCCAAATGCGGGCACAGTCGTCGAAATGCCCGTCAACGTCGGCGATCAAGTATCCAATGGTCAGACGCTTGCGATGGTAGGGTAAAACGCCTCCCTTAAATCGCCGCGACATCGCCTGCCCAAATCTCACTCACCTGACCATCTGGCCCGCGTAACAAAAGTTGACCGCAGTCGCCAAACCCCGCGAGAACGCCCGTTTTTACATCATCGCCCTCACCAACCGAAATCTCCTCACCGAGATAAACACAGCGATGCTCCCACGCTGTGCGAAGAGTTGAAAAACCCTCGCTTTCCCAGCGATCAATCCACGGAGCAGTGGATGAGAGCACTTGTTCGAGCACCTGTTCGAGATAGTATTCGCGTCCCGTTTCAAGACGCATAGAAGTAACAGGACGGTCAATAAGAGCCGCAGTCGTCGCATCCATATTCACGTTGAGACCAATACCAACGACAATTGCCGTGCCATCGGGCTGTTTTAGGTCGCTGCGCTCAAGAAGCATACCGCAAATTTTGGCGCCGTCGATCAAAACATCGTTGGGCCACTTGGTTTGCGTACTTATACCATAAGTTTTCAGCGCATCGGATACACCCAGAGCAATGGCAATGGGAAGAGAAGTCAATTGGGAAAACGCTGCTCTTGTAATGAGAAGAAAGGAAAACGTCAGATTCTCATTAGCCTGTGCGATCCATTGACGCTGATAACGCCCTCGCCCAGCGGTTTGCTCCCGCGCAGCTATGACAAAGCCAGAGGAAAGCCTCTCACCTCGATATAGACGCTGAAGAAGGTGCGTATTGGTCGAAGCGAGTTGATCGTGCCATTCGGGGGGTAGAAAATTCATAAAATAAAACCTGATCTCGTATGCTCAAGTCTATCTCATAGGACAGAACCCGTATATCTCCTCACCACCGTATCTTGACAATAGAATGGAAATACCACATACTTCACAAGGGCAGACGTAGAGACAAATCTGTGTGTCTGCCCTCTTTCTTGAACATTTTAACAACAGGAGCCTGCTTATGAAAACTATTTTATTCGCGCTGGTATTGAGTCTATTCGTTGCTTTACCCATAGCGTCAGATCAGCCCAATTACAAGGGCCATGCAATTTCGATGTATGGCGACTTAAAATACGGGCCTGACTTCAAGCACTTCGACTATGCCAACCCCAACGCACCCAAAGGCGGCACCGTGAAAAGGAGTGCTGGCGGCACCTATGATTGCTTGAATCAATTCATCCTCAAAGGCGTGTCGGCTTATGGCTTGGGGTTGATCTACGATTCATTGACAGAGCGTTCGCTGGACGAGCCTTTCTCTGAATACGGTTTGCTCGCAGAGTCGATAGAAGTGCCCCCTGATCGCTCATGGACACTCTTCACATTGCGCGCTGGCGCGCGCTGGCACGATGGCAAACCCATTACGCCAGAAGATGTCGTCTTTACTTTTGAAACAATTCAAACCAAAGGCCATCCTTTTTATCGAAATTATTATGCGGATATCAAACAGATTGAAAAGGTTGGCGAGCGGCAGGTAAAATTCACATTTGGCGGAAAGGACAATCGGGAATTGCCCCTCATTGTCGGACAAATGGCGATCTTGCCCAAACACTATTGGGAAGGCAAAAATTTTGAAGAAACAACACTGGAACCGCCCCTCGGCAGCGGACCTTACAAAATTGAAGCACATGACCCCGGGCGTTCGATCACATATCGGCGCGTCGAAAATTATTGGGGCGCAAATCTGCCCGTAAAAAAAGGGCGCTATAATCCTGACGTCATTCACTACGATTATTACAAAGACAGTACCGTAGCAACCGAAGCACAAAAAGGCGGTGAATTTGATTTTGCATTGCAAAACAACTCCAAGTCGTGGGCAACCGCGTACGATATTCCGGCTGTAGCTGAGGGCAGACTGATTAAGGAATTAATCCCACACGAAAATGGCACCGGCATGCAGGGATTCTGGTTTAACACGCGACGCAGCAAATTTGCCGACCCCAAAGTGCGACACGCGCTGGCTCATGCATTTGATTTTGAATGGACCAATACCAATCTATTTTACGGACAATACGCGCGTTCAACGAGTTATTTTTCCAACACAGAACTCGCCTCATCGGGACTGCCCCAGGGGCAGGAACTCGAAATATTAGAAGCATTTCGCGGACAGATACCCGAAGAAGTATTCACCGCAGAATACAAACCACCCACAACAGATGGATCGGGCAATATACGCCAGAACTTGCGCGTCGCCGCGCGGATGTTGAAAGCAGCCGGGTGGTCGGTCAAAGATGGGAAACTCACCAACGATGCATCGGGCGAGACAATGATAATTGAATTTTTAATCAACAACTCGCCTTCGTGGGAGCGCATTGTAGGTCCGTACATTCAAAACCTGGAGCGACTCGGCGTGGAAGCCGCAATTAAAATTGTGGATACATCGCAATATCAAAATCGCGTTCAAGAATACGATTTTGATGCTATTGTAAGCCTCAGGGGACAGTCACTAAGCCCTGGCAACGAACAGCGCAATTACTGGACATCGGCAGCTGCGGATGAACCCGGTACGAGAAATTATGCGGGCATTAAAGATCCCGTCGTAGATGCGCTGGTAGATCAACTCATCAACGCGCCCGACAGAAAAACCCTCGTATCGACCACCCGCGCGCTGGACCGCGTCCTCCTGTGGGGTCACTACGTGGTACCCCACTGGCATATCCGCGCACACCGCGTGGTGTACTGGAACAAATTCGGCAAACCCGATATTTCGCCCAGGTACCTGCCTCAACCCTGGCAATATTTCCCCGATACGTGGTGGGTCGATGCTGCAAAAGAAGAAGCTTTAAAGAAAAATTAGGTGTTATGGGATCCTATATTTTAAGACGCTTTTTGCTATTTTTCCCAACGCTACTCGGCGTCATGGTGATCAATTTTCTGATCATTCAAGCCGCGCCTGGCGGGCCTGTTGAGCAAGCCATCGCACAGATACAGGGCCACGATGTAGATGCGTCTGCCCGCGTAGGCGGCGATGGCGGCGAACTATCCTCATCTCAAATCCAGCGACAGCGCAGTGGGGGATCAACGAGCAAATACCGCGGCGCGCAAGGGCTTGACCCCGAACTGATCGCGGAATTGGAGCGGATGTATGGCTTTGACAAACCGGCTCATGAACGCTTCTACCAAATGATAGTGCGCTATTTGCAATTCGACTTTGGCGAAAGCTTTTATCGCGACCAAACCGTAGTCGATATCGTCCTGGACAAAATGCCCGTGTCGATCTCCCTCGGCTTATGGACGACATTGCTCGTTTATCTCATCTCAATTCCACTGGGCGTGACCAAAGCCGTACGCGACGGATCCAAATTCGACATATGGACCTCGGGCGTGATCGTCATAGGCAATGCCGTACCGGGATTTATGTTTGCGATCTTCTTAATCGTATTATTTGCCGGTGGCAGTTATTTCGACCTTTTCCCACTGCGGGGATTGACCTCCCCCGAATGGGACCAATTTGGCCTATTACACAAAATCACCGATTATTTCTGGCACCTCGCCCTGCCCATCGCCTCCATGGTAATTGGTGGATTTGCCGGATTGACCCTCTTGACAAAAAATTCCTTTCTGGACGAAATCAACAAACAATACGTCATGACGGCGCGGGCAAAGGGATTGGAAGAGCGTCGCGTATTGTACGGGCACGTTTTCCGCAACGCGATGCTCATCGTCATCGCGGGATTCCCGAGTGCATTTGTCAATATTTTGTTCACGGGTTCACTACTGACCGAGATAATCTTTTCGCTCGATGGCCTGGGTCTCCTGGGCTACGAAGCAACGGTCAACCGCGATTACCCGATCATGTTTGCCACGCTTTACTTTTTTACCTTGCTGGGATTGGTGATGCAATTGGTAAGTGACCTGACCTATACACTCGTAGATCCGAGGATTGATTTTGAAAGCAGAGAAGTGTAGGGACAGTGCCCCCGTGCCTGTCCACCGTAACATCTTTCTACGATACCGAGAATAAACTATGAATAAACAGGACCTTGTGCGCGAAGATCGATTCTTGGGTTTTCAGATCTCGAGCCTCACGCGCCGACGCCTGGACAATTTTAAGGCAAATCGACGCGGCTATTACAGCCTGTGGATATTTCTCGTCCTGTTCGGATTGAGCTTGCCCGCGGAATTTATCGCCAATGACAAACCCCTTTTGATCCGGCACAAGGGGATATTTTATATTCCAGTATTAAAAGCCTACCCCGAAACGCTTTTTGGCGGCGACTTTGAAACCGAAGCCGAGTACCGCGATCCATTTGTAAAAGAATTAATAAAAAAAGACGGATGGATCATCTGGCCCCTGGTGCCATTTCGATACGACACAATCAACTACGACCTCAAACATCCAGCCCCCGCACCGCCTTCTGTACAAAACTATCTGGGCACCGATGATCAGGCACGCGATGTAACCGCGCGGTTGATTTACGGATTTCGGTTATCGGTCTTATTTGCCCTCGCCCTCACAGCATTTAGTTCTATAGTCGGCATTGCAGCCGGCGCTGTACAGGGCTATCTGGGAGGATGGGTCGATCTCATTTTTCAAAGATTTATCGAAATTTGGGGCGGGTTGCCCACCCTGTTTATCCTCATTATTATTGCCAGTATTATTGAACCGACTTTCTGGACACTCTTAATTATTATGCTGCTGTTCTCCTGGATGCGCCTCGTCGGCGTGGTGCGAGCCGAATTCTTGCGGGCGCGCAATTTTGATTTTGTACGCGCTGCACGCGCTCTGGGTGTCAATGACTTGACAATTATGTGGCGGCACGTTTTGCCCAATGCCATGGTGGCAACACTGACCTTCTTGCCCTTTGTACTGGTGGGATCTGTCACAGTATTGACCTCGCTGGACTTTCTCGGCTTTGGCCTTCCACCACCTTCCCCCTCTCTGGGAGAATTGCTCAATCAGGGCAAGCGCAATCTGCAGGCTCCCTGGCTGGGTCTATCCGGATTTTTTATTTTGGCAATTATGCTATCGCTACTCGTATTTATCGGCGAGGCCGTGCGCGATGCGTTTGATGTGCGCAAGACCCTGTCGCAAACGGAGGGCAAGAGCGCGTGAGCTTGTTAAACGTTCAAAATTTGGGCGTGCATTTCCAGCTCGAAGACCAGGTCGTCGAAGCTGTGCGCGGCGTATCGTTTCACATTGAAAAAGGTGAAACCGTCGCACTGGTAGGCGAATCGGGATCGGGCAAATCCGTCTCGGCACTTTCCGTAATGCAATTGCTCCCCTATCCGCGCGCCTCGCATCCACACGGCAGCGTACAATTTGACGGAGAGGAAATGCTGGGCGCGCCGCAAGAGCGACTACAACAACTGCGCGGCGACCGCATTGCGATGATATTTCAAGAGCCGATGACCTCCTTAAATCCGCTGCATACAATTGAGAAACAAATCGGCGAAACCCTGATGTTGCACCGCAAAATGACGCGAGAGCAAGCGCGAGAACACACGCTCAACTTATTGCAAAAAGTACACTTACCCGATCCCGAAACGCGCCTCAAATCCTATCCCCACCAGCTATCGGGCGGCCAGCGGCAACGCGTAATGATCGCCATGGCCCTGGCCAATGAGCCGGATTTGCTCATTGCCGATGAGCCTACAACTGCGCTGGATGTGACGATTCAAGCGCAAATTTTGAAATTGCTCAAATCACTACAAGACGAATTTGGCATGGCGATTTTGCTCATCACTCACGACCTGACAATCGTGCGCCATGTAGCGGATCGCGTCTATGTAATGACACAGGGAAAAATTGTAGAAGAAGGAGACACCGCACGCATCTTCGAGCAGCCGCAACACATCTATACACAAAAACTTCTAAATGCACAGCCAAAGGGAACAGCATCCGCGCTGAATGGATCGGCACCCATTGTGGTCGAGGCGGATAATCTGAAAGTGTGGTTCCCCATTCAGCGGGGATTGTTGCGGCGAACCATCGGGCATATAAAAGCCGTAGATGGCATTTCAGTAACCATTCGCGCCGGGCATACCGTCGGCGTTGTCGGCGAATCCGGATCGGGCAAAACAACATTGGGATTGGCCCTCTTGCGGTTGCTGAGCAGCCAGGGACCGATTGAGTTTAACGGACAGGGCATTCAGAGCCTGCCGAGCAAAGTACTGCGCCCCTTAAGGCGAGAGATGCAAATTGTTTTTCAAGACCCCTTCGGCTCCTTAAGCCCGCGCCTATCGGTCTTTCACATTATCGCCGAAGGATTGCGGGTTCACAACATGGGAGACAGCGATCACAAACGCCGAGACCTCGTAGCAGAAATAATGGATGAAGTAGGACTTGAACCCGAAATGATGGACCGGTTTCCACACGAGTTTTCAGGCGGCCAACGGCAGCGCATTGCCATTGCACGCGCCATGGTATTGCGCCCCCGATTTGTGGTCCTGGACGAACCCACAAGTGCGCTGGACATGACCGTACAGTCCCAAATTATCGACTTGCTCCGGCGCTTGCAAAAAGGCCACGATCTGGCTTATTTATTTATCAGCCATGACCTGCGGGTCGTGCGCGCACTCGCCAATGAACTCGTCGTGATGAAGGACGGCATCGTTGTAGAACACGGCGCAACAGAAACCGTATTTGCAAATCCACAAACAGATTATACGCGGGAATTGATTACAGCGGCATTTGATATCGATGTTGTTGAAAGCAACCACTGACCTGCCTAGCAAAAAACCAAATCCGGACAGGCGATTGCGGGTTCTTGGATGCAAAGGCCACGCGATTGGACATTTGAGAACTTGCAAAGCGGATACAATACCAGCAAGGTATCTGGACAATCGACATTCTATTTAGAGACTTCCGCCTGCCAAATCGGATACCGTATATCTGCCCGCTGCATCTCTCGTTGCAACCACTGATTAAACAGGTGTTTGCGGATCTCCTTTTTTATCTGCTCATTTAGTGTTGCTGGATAACATTCCTGCACCAGGTATAATGCAAAACCTCTCGATACTTTTTCCGGTCCCAAAATTTCACCTGGTGAAGCAGCAAAAACGCGCGCAGCAATCCCCTTTGGCAACTGCTTGCGCCGAACACGACCTAAAAAGCCACTACCTGATCGCGTGCGTACATCTTGAGAAAACCGACGCGCCATCGCGTAAAAATCTGCACCATCTTCTCGGATCTGCAAATCAACCTCGTCAATCACACCCTGATCCGCGTGAAAAATCCAGCAAATCTCCGCCTCATCAAATTCAAGTGTGTGTTGCGCGAAAAACGGTTCAATCTGTCCCTCGGCGATCTTCTCAGACAGCAAATACTCCAGCCGTCTCACCTCGGCATCTTCTGCCACATCCTGAAGCGTAATACCCCGCTTTGCGAGATAGGCCTCTGTATCTTCTACCCGCTCCAGGCGATGTTGATACCGCCAGTCATCTACCTTGCGCTGAATATCTTCACGCGCTGCACAAACACCCTCGCGTCGGGCGAGTTGCCGGAT